>DATKVW010000054.1:0-5096 GCA_035529875.1 Dehalococcoidales bacterium
TCCTCAAGGGTTCTGTTTAATGCTACACTCAGCCTTTTAACTGGTTGGCGATTTTGACCCCGAAGTCTTTGCATTTGGGGAGCTCGCCTTCAGTAATGGGACCTTTCATCCCGTCAACTCTTATGGATAAGCCGGGAGCTATGAGTTTTAGCCCCGGAGCCTTCTCACCTATCTGCTTCTCCATTTTCTTGGCCGCTTTTTCAAAGTCCTTGCTCAGGTAGGTATCAAAAACAGCCGCCGCTTTTCCGGCTAAATTGAGCTTGCCAAGCTCGTTGATGAACTTTTTGATACCGCCGGTATGCCTGCCGATATGATTCGGAGAGCCTATCAGAATAGCATCAAACTCGGTAAGTCGGTTCCTGTCAACTTCCTTTAGTTCATTAAGGGCTGCTTCAATGCCTGAGACCTCCCTCATCCCCTCAACAATCTTTTCCGCCACGAGCCTGGTGTTGCCATACTTTGACTCGTAAACCACGATTACTTTTGCCACTGGAGCCACCTCCTTTACATGTGCAGTTCTATAATATCTCCATCCTTAAGGGTGTGGTTTCGTTTGGCCATGATGCCGTCGTGCTTGCCGGAGCCCCAGATGCGGGCATACTTTAGCTTGGCGGCAAAGTCTTTGTGGACGGCAGCGGCCGCATCCTCCAGGGTGCTTCCCCTCTCCAAAATTATGGGGTCGGTGAGGTCGGGCTTTTGCCCCGGTGTCTTGGTGTATACCCGGAGGATATTGAGCACCTGGTAGGTTTTATGCTTCAGCTCTTCTAATCCGGTGCCGTCTCTGGCGGAGACAGCTATAACCGGCAATTGTCCTTCATATTTATTTAGTAACGCCTGGTAGTTCCGGCTGGCATTCTCTAAGTCTATCTTATTGCCCACGATTAGCGTCTTAGCCTCGTTTCCCCAAATTTGCACCTTCTTACTCTCCAGCTCGGTGAGGATGGTTTCCAGCTGGTCTAGGGGGGCGTTGCTTAAGTCCACCATTATCAAGATACCATCAGCCCGCCGAATCATATGAGGCAGCCACCACTCCATAGCCTGTTCGGCCAGGGGTGGGGTATCAATCAGCTGTATCTTTATATTTTCAAACTCCATCATGCCGGGGGTGGCCTGGTGGGTGGTGAAGGGGTAGTCGGCGACGGTGGGGGAGGCGTTGGTAACGGTGGCAACCAGCTGGGACTTGCCGGCATTGGGCATACCGACGACCGCTACCTGGGCGGCTCCCTCCTTATCTATCATCATTGACGCCCGCTGGGTAGCTAGCTTTTTCCCCGCCATCTGGGCTAGCTTGGCAATTCTGCCTCTCAGTTCCGCCTTGAGGTGGTCAGTCCCCTTGTGTTTGGGCATAATCGCCAGCATATCTTCCAGGGCGTCTATCTTACCGGCCGGGGTCTTCGCCTCACGGAACCTTTTCTCAGCCTCAAAGTATTGGGGTGGTAAATTAGCCGGCATTTGCTACAGGCACTCCTTTATAGATTATTTATTAACATCGCCCCTCTCTTACTGACACTCCCCCTTCCCTTATTAAGGGAAGGGGTCAGGGGGATAGGTTGCTACAAATACTCCTTTATTTTCTTGACTGCACTCCGAGTCATACCGCTTACCGCAGCTAGCTCCTCTTCAGACGCTTCCCTGATAGCCTGGACGGAGCCGAATTTCCTCAGCAGGGCACGTTTGCGCCCGGGTCCGATGCCGGGAATAGCATCCAGCGATGAGGTAAAGGTTTCCTTCTTATGTACCTTCTGGTAGTAACCTATGGCAAAGCGGTGTGCCTCGTCCCGAAGACGCTGTAATAGCTGCAGTCCGGGAGAACTGCGGGGTAAAATAATCGGTTCTGTCTGCTGTGGAATAAAGATTTCCTCATTCTCTTTGGCTAAGCTGGCGGTGGGGATGGACTCAGCCCCGACTTCTTTCATTACGGTTCGGACGGCGCTAAGCTGTCCCTTACCGCCATCAATGAGGACAAGGTCGGGAAGGATTGCCCAGGCATTTTTAGCCTCGCCAATGTGCTTGAAGCGCCGTGACAGCACTTCCTGGAGCATGGCATAATCATCGGCACCGGTGACTGTTTTGATTCTGAAGCGTCTATAGTGAGATGGCTTCGGCTTTCCTTTGTCAAAGACAACCATGCTGCCTACGGCATCTTTCCCCTGTATATTGGAGATGTCGTAACCCTCCATTCGGGAGGGGAGGTGGGACAGGTGGAGCTTTTCCTGTATCTCGGCTAAAGCAGCCGCCAGTGATGTGGGGGTGGCTAGCTGTTTTATCTTGAGTTGCTCCAGACCCTGCTGGGCGTTTTCAGCGACAATGTTGACCAGTTGGTATTTGTTACCGCGGCGGGGCACCTGAATATTAACCTTAGCCCCCTTTTTGCTTTGCAGCCAGCCCTTAATAACCGCCATGTCTTCTACCGGATATTGAAGCAGTATTAATGGAGGGATATAAGGATTGGAGCTATAAAACTGCTTGATAAAACTGGTCATTATTTGTCGTGGCTCTTCATAGCGGGTGCCTTGCAGGACAAAGCTCTCCCGACCGGTCAGTTTGTTATTGCGAACAAAGAAGACCTGGACGTAAGCCTGGTCTTTATCCTCGGCGAAGGCGATAACATCTTGCTCTCCCCTTACCGTGGTAGCAATCCTCTGCCCTTCAACAACTCTGTCTATCGCCTGAATCTGGTCTCGGAACAAAGCCGCCTTTTCAAAGTCTAAAGCTTTAGCCGCCTTTTTCATCTTGCCTTCCAGCTCTTGGGCTATCTTTTCCTGCTTTCCCTCAAGAAAAAGGATTACCTGCTTGATTACCTCGGCATAGTCCTCTTGGCTCACGGCACCAATACACGGACCCAGACAATGTTTTATATGATACTCAAGGCAGGGTCGGGAGTCGGTGCCGGTGATGGGCTTGGAGCAGGAGCGGAAGGGAAAAATCTCCTTTATCACCTTCAGGGTCTGGCGTATTGACTTGGCACTGGCAAACGGACCAAAATAACGTCCCCCATCCTCTTCCAGATGCCGGGTAATATGAACTCTGGGCCAATCTTCATTGAGTTTTATATTGAGGTAGGGGAAGGTCTTATCGTCTTTGAGTCGGACATTGTACCGGGGGTGATGCCTCTTTATCAGGTTTAACTCAAGGATAAGAGCCTCCTGCTCCGAACCGGTAATAAAGAAGTCAAGCTCGTTAACCCGGGCTACCATTCGCTGCAGTTTCGGTGATAGCCTTTGCCAGGCGCCAAAATATGACCTTACCCGGTGGCGAAGGTTAGCTGCCTTGCCGACATACAATATATTCCCCTCAGCGTCTTTGAGAAGGTAGACACCGGGGCTGTTTGGCAATTGCCTCAATTGTTCAGTTACCAGACTACTGGTCACCCCAGCTCCTTCAGGCTTTATGGCTATATATTGAACAGGAAGGTAATGACATCGCCATCCTGGACGATATAGTTCTTACCCTCTAAGCGTAAAAGACCTTTCTTGCGGGCTTCGCCCAGACTGCCACACTTCACAAAGTCATCGTAACTGGTTACTTCGGCCCGGATGAAGCCCCTTTCCATATCGGAGTGAATTTTACCGGCGGCTTTAACCGCTTCGGTACCGTGTTTAATAGACCAGGCTTTAACCTCGCCTGAGACTGTGGTGAAGAATGAAATTAGCCCCAGCAGTTCGTAGGATATTTTGATAATGCGGTCAAGCCCGGATTCGCTTATGCCGAAATCAGCGCGGAGTTCATCAGCAGCACTATTCTCTAATTGCCCCAGTTCCATTTCCAGCTTACCGCAGACGGTAATTAGGCGGCACTTTGGGCGGGAAAAGTGCGAGTTTAGCTCCGCTTCTAAAGATGTCGACTGAGGTAGCTGTTCCTCTCCAGTATTAACCAGTATTAACAGCGGCCTGGCAGTGAGAAACTGATAGCCGGCAATGGTTTTGAGCTCATCTTTGGTCAGGCTCAGTTCCCGGACGGGGGTATCTTTTTCCAAACTACCCCTGATTCTGGCTAGCAGCTCTTGTTCCCGAAGAAGGACCTGGTGCTCAGGTGGTTTAGCTCCTTTCAGGGAATCCTCTATTCTCTTCAGTCTTCTCTCGATAATAGCCAAGTCGTAGAAAGCAAGCTCCAGATTCATGGCGGCAATGTCTCGCTTAACATCAAGGCTGCCTTCAGGATGTGGTATGCTCTCATCGGTGAAGGCTCGAACGACATTGATGAGGGTGTCCACATTGCTAATTTGACCCAGGAACTGGTCGCTTGGCATCTTTTCTTCAGCTAAACTCTTAACTGAAGCACCGATATCAATATACCTTACCTCGGCTGGCACCACTCGCTTGGGGTGAAGCATATCAGCCAGGGTATTGAGGCGGGGCTCAGCAACCTTAGCTATTCCAATATGCGAGGCTGGACTTCCAGTATCGGCTTTACCCTTGGTTAAGGCATTAAAGATGGTTGTCCTGCCGCTCTTGGCTAGTCCTATGATGCCAATATCAATACTCATTGGTCTAACCGCGGGCTTTGTTATTAAGCAGGGGGTAGTTAATGGCCCGACCTTATTATTTCCCTGGCGTGCTTGAGGGCGAGGTCTCTTTCCTCAGCAATTAACTTTTCATTAGCTGCTAGTTCCAGTAAGACAAGGAGTGCATCATGGGTACCGAATCCGCCAATCAGTTGAATAGCTTTAGTCCTCAATTCAGCAGAAAGCCCCAGGTCAGTGGCGATAGCGGTTAGTTTCTTTAGTTCGTCGATTTGCTCTGGCATGATATTTCTCCTATTTAGTCCAGCGATATTAGCCGGACGTAATATCATTTACATTTTTATTCTATGCTTTCTATTGGCATTGTTCAATGCTTTTAGTCTTTCTGCTGTTTGCTTTGATGGCGGCTCCCTGTCAGATTATTGGCCATAGTTATGGGATGTCGCTCACATGCTATTTCGTCTTGGGTGTGTTGGTGGATGCCTGGTTAACTGGTTTCCTGGTTTTGCCCAATGGGGAAATATCGAACTTGCTGATAAGCTGGGTAGTGTCTGGTAAACTTGCTGACCCTTTGATGACATCTAGGTTGACAAAGGCTTCAGTTCTTAATACTCCGGGGATGGTATACAGTTCG
>DATKVW010000055.1:0-10123 GCA_035529875.1 Dehalococcoidales bacterium
GAAAATATGTCACTTAAACGCGGAGCGGCTTTTAGGCTTGAAAACCTGAGATGGCGTCCCTGGAGCGATTCGAACGCTCGACCCGCTGCTTAGAAGGCAGCTGCTCTGTCCAACTGAGCTACAGGGACAAACTATTTACCATTAAATGTATCATTAGATAAAGAGAAGGTCAAGTTGGCACCGATGGTTCTATGTGGCTTTAGCTAGGTTGTTACTTAGTGCTTCTACTAGTAGTTCTAACTTTTCTGATATGCCTATAAATATATAGAGCGATGAAGGCAAGTATTATCGCCGCTATGGCTGGGTCGAAAGGACGCATAACAGCTCGTATTCGCTCCCAGTCCTTGCCTAGAAGGTAACCACCGTAGGCTAAGCCGGTGCACCAGATGAAGGAACCGGCGAAGGTATAGACTAAGAATTTGACAAGGTGCATCCTGGCTATTCCGGCAGGAAGACTGATGAAAGTACGTACTACCGGGAGCAAGCGAGACAAAAAGATTATCCGGCTGCCATGCCTATCAAACCAGCGGTCGGCTAAGTCAAGATCATGACGAGATATAAGGACATATTTCCCATACTTCTCTAAAAAGAGGCGGCCACCCCAGATACCCACCCCATAGGCTATAATTGAACCAATAGTGCAACCTAGAGCTCCGTATGCTCCCGCTACCAATGTATATATGGCTGGTAAAGAGCGCTCCTTGATAAGCATCCATCCACTTAGAGGCATAATTAACTCACTTGGCAGGGGAATACAAGCACTCTCTATAGCCATAAGTGCCACTACTCCAGGCCACTGTATCAGGGTATAGATGTAGTTTACGAAGTATAGTAACTCTTGCTCCAGGGAAGTCACCTTGCGAGTGTATCAAATAGGCATCACGGCGTCAAACTGGCTTTTTCGCTTGACAACCGCTTATCTGCCTTGTTACTATGAGATTGACTTCCCAATTTAAGAGAGGCATAAAGGGGTATAGCTTATATACCTGCTGTTGGTGAGGACTGAGTTGGAGTATCAGGCGGTTTAGCTTACACCTGATACTTTATTATTTAAGCTTGTAGAGACTTAGAGAGGTGGCATGAACAAAAAGACGGTTAGGGATATAGAGGTCGGTGGCAAAAGGATTTTGGTCAGGGTTGATTTTAATGTCCCTCTGGATGAAGCCACAGGTAAGATTACCGACGATACTCGTATTCGCGCCGCACTGCCTACCATAAAATACCTTATTGACCAGGGGGCAAAAGTCGTTCTCTGCTCCCACTTGGGACGACCCAAAGGGCAGATAGTTGAAAAATTGCGGTTAGCTGGTGTAGCGCAACGTTTGACGCAGCTTCTGGGTCAGTCGGTACAGGCTACCCGGGATTGTATTGGCTCCGAAGTGGCGCAGACCGTGGAAGAGATGAAGAACAGTGAGGTTTTGCTCCTGGAAAATGTCCGTTTTCATCCCGAAGAGGAGAAAAACGATGCCTCTTTCGCTCAAGCTCTGGCTTCATCAGCCGAGATATATGTTAATGATGCCTTCAGCGCCAGCCATCGGGCTCATGCTTCAGTGGTAGGAGTTACCCGGTATCTTCCTGCGGTAGCCGGTTTTCTGATGGAAAAGGAGCTTAATTTTTTGGGCGGTATTTTAACCGAGCCAGCTCACCCCTTTGCCGAACTTGTTGGTGGAGCTAAGGTGAGCGATAAGATGAGCCTGTTAAAAAATACAATGGGTAAGGCGGACACTATTCTTATTGGTGGTGGTATGGCGGCTACCTTCTTAAAGGCTAACTCTTATGAAGTAGGTTTGTCCTTGGTTGAACCGGAAATGTTAGATTTGGTGACCGAGTTGACGGAAGAAGCAGCGAAAAAAGGAGTGCACCTGCTGTTACCGGTTGATGTGGTTGTTGCCGGTGAAATCAGTGCTGAGGCAAAGGGCAACACGGTAACGGTGGAAAATATATCGCCAGATTCAAGGATTGTGGATATCGGTCCGCAAACGATAAGAAATTTTGGTGAAGAATTGAAGAAGTGCAAGACGATTTTCTGGAATGGACCTATGGGCATATATGAGATTCCTCAATTTGCTGAGGGAACCAATAGTATAGCTAAACTTCTGGCTGCTATTGATGCCAGTATTGTCATCGGTGGTGGTTCAACGGCTGAAGCAGTAACCAGGATGGGGTTAGTCGATAAGATGACCTTTGTCTCTACCGGAGGCGGCGCTTCACTCAAGTTCCTCGGTGGTGAAGCGTTACCTGGGGTTGAGGTATTACAGGATAAGGAGTAATAATTTTGGTTAATCAGGAGTTAATAAAGAGCCTGGCCCAGTCTTCACCTGCCAAGATTGTATTAATAGTCATTGATGGGTTGGGGGGGTTACCCCGACCTGAAACGGGCAAGACCGAGTTGGAGGCGGCTAATACCCCCAATCTTGACCGGTTGGCGGCTAAGGGAATATGCGGTCTTGTTGACACGGTGGGTCCTGGAATAACCCCGGGTAGTGCCCCGGGGCATCTGGCGTTATTTGGCTATGACCCGTTGCGTTTTAACATCGGGCGAGGTGTACTGGAGGCAAACGGAATAGATTTTGACCTGCAGTACGGAGATGTGGCGGCTCGGGGCAATTTCTGCACTATTGATGAATCTGGTTTGGTTACCGACCGCAGGGCAGGGCGTATCTCCACTGAAAAGTGTACTGAGCTGTGTCGGTTGCTGGATGGAATAGCAATAGGAGGGGTTAAATCTCTGGTTCGTCCTGTCAGGGAGCACCGTCTGGTGGTGGTATTTCGAGGTGATGGTCTCTGTGCTGATGTCACCGATTCTGACCCCCAGCAGGTAGGAGTAGTGCCCAAGGCGGTTACCGCTCTACAGCCGGAGGCTGATAAAATGGCTGATATCGCCAATCAATTCGCAGCCCAGACGAAAACAATTCTGACCGGTCATCATCCCGCCAATATGGTTTTGCTCCGTGGCTTCTCGGAGAGACCACAATTCCCTACTATGAGCGAGATTTATAAATTAAAGCCGGCGGCTATTGCCAGTTATCCTATGTATCGCGGATTGGCCAGATTAGTGGGTATGGAGGTTCTGCAAACGGGAGCCAGTATTGAACAGGAGTTTATGACCCTGAAGCAACACTACGCTGATTATGACTTCTTTTTCCTGCATATAAAAGGCACCGATTCTGCCGGTGAAGACGGTGACTTTGACCGCAAGGTCAAGGTCATTGAGGAAGCAGATAGAGCGCTATCCATCCTGATAAGTATGGAGCCTGATGTCATCGTGGTTACCGGTGACCACTCATCACCAGCTCTGCTTAAAGGGCATAGCTGGCACCCGGTACCGGTTCTTCTGTATTCCAAATGGTGCCGTGCTGATAGGGTAGGGGAGTTTTCTGAGTCGGCTTGTCTTTCTGGTGGACTGGGACGGTTTCCGGCTACACAGATTATGCCGCTGGCAATGGCTAATGCCTTGAAGCTGACCAAGTTTGGTGCGTAGAAAGGAATTTTCTAGTGAAGGAAAGCCACCATGGTGAAATAAGGGAGCTTACAAGAGACGAAATAGAGCGTTTTTTAAAAGAGCATATGCTCGGTAGACTAAGCCTTTGTCTTGGCAATGTTCCCTATATCGTTCCCATATCCTATGTCTATCATGACAACAAAATTTACTTTCATATGGCAACAAAGGGGAAGAAAGTGGAGTTTATTCAGGGGAATAGCCAGGCTTGTTTTGAGGTTGATGAGTGGGGGGAGACAGGATGGCTTAGCGTTATATGTTGTGGCACAGTTTCTCTGCACGATGATTTGGAGACAAAGAAAAAGTGGTTTGAAGTATTAAATGAGGTTTACCATATTGGGCGGGAGATTCCAGACGAGAGAATTAAAAATATGAATGCCTACATTGGCGTAATGGAGATTGAGCAAGTGACAGGGAGAAGCGGGCAGATGGAAAAGCCAATGATTATGGTCTAGGAGGTTTGATGATGCGTATACCAATGATTGCTGGTAACTGGAAGATGAATACTACCGTAGATGAAGCGGTAAAACTGGTCAATGAAATGCGCCCCGGGCTGGAGGAGATAACCGGTGTGGACAAGGTAGTTTGCCCACCCTTTATCTCTCTGGCTGCGGTGAAAGAACTGATTAAAGGCAGTTCCGTTAAATTGGGAGCCCAAAATATATACTTTGAGGAGAAGGGTGCCTATACTGGAGAGATTTCCCCGTTGATGCTCGCTGACCTGTGCCAGTTTGTTATCATTGGACACTCCGAGCGGAGGCAGTATTTTGGGGAGAACGGCGGGATTATCACTAAGAAGGTTCAGGCGGCGCTGAGGGTTAAATTGACACCTATTCTGTGTGTTGGCGAAAGGCTGGAAGAGAATGAGGCGGGGAGGACGAAAGAGGTAGTGGCTGAGCAGCTAAGGTCGTCTTTGGCCGGGATAAATGAACCTGACGGCTTGATTACAGCCTATGAGCCAATCTGGGCTATTGGCACCGGCAAAGCTGCCACCGGTAAGCAGGCTAATGAAACCATTGGTTTTATCCGCCAGAACATTGCTAAATTATACAGTGACAGCATTGCTCAGGCGATGCGTATTCTATATGGTGGTAGCGTCAATTCGGCTAATGTTGCCGAGTTTATCAGCCAGCCGGAGATAGATGGTGCTCTGGTCGGTGGCGCCAGTCTGAAGGCTGTTGAGTTTGTGGGCATCGTCAAGCAAACCTCGGAAATAAAAGGTCATTTATAGAGAGAGTTTTAGAGGGGTATAATCCCTCCAAAACTACGCTCTCTTTACCAGGGAAAGGGTTTGAAGAAGAATTAAAGAGAGGTTTTGCCTCTTTTGTATAACTAATCCCCCTTCTCCTTATCAAGGGGAAGGGGAAAAAGGGGATGGGGTTACTAAGTAGGAGCCTAAGAGGAACGAAATGCCTTGGGGTAGACCACCAGAGATATTAACAAATGATGTCTATTGTCCTTATTGTGCTAAACAAGGCGTCAAGAAGAAGTTTGCTTGTGATCTTCATAGTTGGGCTTATCACAGTTGGTATAGGAGATTGCAAGGTGCTTTCGATTTACCCCTACCAGATAAGCAGCAAAGAGGCTTCTTTAGTAAAATCAGAGGTAGGCATATTTAATAATGAACCTTTTGTTAGCTATAGTTGGTCCTACTGGTGTGGGCAAAAGTGAATTAGCCCTCCGTCTGGCGCAAACCTTTGATGGAGAAATAGTGAGTGCGGATAGTCGGCAGGTATATCTTCATATGGATATTGGCACTGCCAAACCTACCAGGGAAGAGCTAGCCCTTGTTCCTCACCATCTGATTAATGTGATTAATCCTGACGAGAACTTCAGCCTGGGCAAATATCATCAGCTAGCTTACGATGCCATCACCGACATTCAACGGCGTAACAAATTGGCGCTGCTGATTGGTGGCAGCGGATTGTATGCCTGGTCGGTATTGGAGGGCTGGGGAATACCACAGGTTCCCCCTGACCCGGAACTAAGGCGTTCCCTGGAACAGAGAGCAGCCAAGCTTGGCAAGGATGAACTCTATCAGGAATTGGCAGCGGTTGACCCGCTGGCAGCACAGAAGATTGACCCCCGCAATGTACGCCGTACCATCCGCGCCCTTGAAGTGCATAAAATTGCTAAGGTACCCTTTTCTCAGCTTCAAAATAAGCGATCATTACCGTTTAATGCCCTCATAATAGGTCTAACCGCAAACAGGGAAGAGCTATATCACCGGATTGACCGGAGGGTTGATGAAATGATAGAGCGGGGCTTGGTTGCCGAAGTGGAAAAGCTAATGAATATGGGCTATGACTTTAATCTGCCGGCTATGTCGGGCATAGGCTATAAAGAAATAGGCATGTTTCTCAGAGGTGAGCTAACTCTGGCTGCAGCCATCCAGCAAATCAAATTTGAAACCCACCGCTTTGTTCGTCACCAGTATAGCTGGTTTCGGTTGAAAGATGATAGAATAAGGTGGTTTGATATCCGAGACAGTGTAGGTTCAAAAATTACAGCATTGCTAACTGAGTTTACCGGGGGTGAATGAGAGGCAATGAAGTTTACCAAGCTGCAGGGTGCCGGGAATGATTTTGTCCTGATAGAGACCAGCGATGCCGAGCGTGATTGGTCACAGCTAGCCATGGCAGTATGCGACCGCCGTTTTGGTGTTGGTGCTGATGGCTTGTTGTTATTATTACCTTCCAAGATTGCTGACTTTCAGATGCGTGAGTTTAATCCCGATGGCTCAGAGAGTGAAGCCTGCGGCAACGGTTTAAGATGCCTGGTAAAGTATGTTATGGACACGAAGCTGGCTGATAATGCCACTCGGGAAATAGCGATTGAGACAATACCCGGTGTCAGGAAATCCCGACCGGATAAAGCCGGGGGCAGGGCAACCAGAATTCAGGTTGATATGGGCACACCCAAATTTGCCGCTGAGGACATCCCGGTGGTAATAGAGCCAGGTAAGGGGGGGTTAGTTGACATAAAGTTAATAACCTATCCGGTCACTATTGCCGGTAGGGAGCTACTGTTAAGCCTCGTTTCTATGGGGAATCCTCACGCTGTTTATTTCCAGCAGAACCCGGTAGCTGATTTCCCATTGGCTCAGGTAGCTCCACAGGTGGAACAACTGCCTCTATTTCCTAACAAGGTAAATTTTGAAGTGGTCAGGGTAGTAAACCGAAAGCAAATAGAAGCGCGGGTGTGGGAAAGGGGAGTGGGGGAGACGCTGGCTTGCGGCAGTGGTGCCTGTGCTATAGCGGTGGCTGCTCAATTAAAGGGTTATACCGACCATAAAGTTGACATAAAATTCCGTGGTGGTACACTGGAGGTGGAGTGGGATGGAGTCGGGGGAGCATTCCTTGGTGGTCCGGCTGAAATCGTATTTACGGGAGAGTGGTCAGAATGAGGATGTCAAAACGGGTGGAGAATTTGCCTCCTTATCTTTTTGTGGAGATTAGCCGGAAGATTGCCGAGAAAAAGGCTAAGGGTGAGGATGTGGTTAGCTTTGGTATCGGTGACCCTGATATGCCGACGCCACCTCATATAATTGACAGGCTATGTCAGGCAGCGCAGGACCCGGCTAATCACCGCTATCCTGAGACTGAGGGTCTGCCTGAATTGCGCCGGACTATAGCTGACTGGTATCGGAAACGCTTTGATGTTTCCCTTGACGCTAATTCCGAGGTGTTACCGCTGATTGGGTCAAAAGAGGGTATCGTCCATATTGCCGAATGCTTCATTGACCCCGGGGATGTTGTTTTGGTGCCTGACCCAGCCTATCCTCCTTACTCTGTGGGTACCATCCTGGCTGGCGGTGAACCTTATTATATGGCGCTTACCGAGGATAATGATTTCCTTCCTGATTTGGATGCTATTCCGAGTCACGTTCTGGACAGGGCTAAACTTCTGTGGATAAATTACCCCGGTAATCCTACCGGTGCCGTAGCCGACATTGACTTTTTCAACAGGGTGGTTGAATTTGCCCGGCAGCATGACCTGGCTGTCTGTCATGATGGACCGTACACTGAGGTTGCCTATGATGGGTATCAGCCGGTTAGCTTTATGCAGGCGGATGGGGCTAAGGAAGTGGGGGTGGAGTTTCACTCCCTGTCTAAAAGCTACAATATGACCGGATGGCGGATAGGGATGGCGGTGGGTAATGCCGAAATGATAAATGCCCTGATGAGAGTCAAGTCAAACACCGATTCGGGGATTCCTCAGGCGATTCAATATGCTGCTATTGAAGCTTTAACCGGACCTCAGAATTGCATTGAGGAGCATAATGCTGTTTACCAGAGACGGCGCGACCTGGTTATTGATATGTTGAGCCGAATCGGTCTTAACGCCAGAGTGCCGAAGGCAGGACTATACGTCTGGGCTAGGGTTCCCGAAGGCTATACTTCGGTGGACTTCGCCAGCGATTTGTTGGAGAAGGTGGGGGTAGTGGTTACTCCGGGAATAGGTTATGGTAACAACGGTGAAGGTTATGTGCGACTATCTTTGACCATCCCTGACGGAGGACTGGTTAAAGGCTTGTCGCGATTAGCCGAATGGCACCGGACTAAAGGCAAGTTGAAAAGATAATAACTTGACATAAAAAAGGAGCCGTCATCATTAAAGGGACAGTTCTTACTCAACCAGTTCCAGAACGAGCAATCTTAGTCGCCATAGCTATCAAAGGCACTAAAGACAGGTGGACTGTTGACGACTCTGTGGAGGAGCTGGCTCAATTAACGGGTACAGCCGGGGCTAGTGTGGTGGGAAAGCTGATACAGAAACTACCCGTTCCCTCCAAGACACATTATCTCGGTAAAGGCAAGCTGGACGAACTACTATCTCTAAAAGATAGCACTGGCTATAATGCGGTCATTTTTAACGATGAACTTTCGCCACTGCAGCAGCGAAACCTGGAAGAGATTCTTCAAGTAAAGGTAATCGACCGTGCCGCTCTGATTCTGGATATTTTTGCCAAGCGGGCGAGGACTCGTGAAGGGCAGCTGCAGGTGGAACTGGCTCAGCATCAATATCTTCTCCCTCGTCTTGCCGGGCAGTGGAGTCACCTGGAAAGGCTTGGTGGTGGCATCGGCACCAGAGGTCCCGGTGAATCACAGCTTGAGACCGACAGGCGCCTTATTCATCGGAAAATACATCGCTTACAGACGCATATTGAAGAGGTAAGAAAACACCGAATACTATATCGCCAGCAGCGTAAGAGAAGCGGTATACCCATCGTAGCCCTGGTCGGCTATACCAATGCCGGTAAAAGCACTCTGCTAAATGCCCTCAGTCGGGCGGATGTCTTTGTGGAAGATAAGCTGTTTGCCACTTTAGACCCCACCACCAGGCGGTTAACCCTCCCGGATAAAAATGTAGCGCTATTAACTGATACGGTTGGTTTTATCAGAAAGTTGCCGCCCAGCTTTATAACTGCTTTCCGGGCAACCCTTGAGGAGTTATCTGAAGCCAATGTGCTCCTCCATGTAGTTGATGTAACCTGTCATAACGCTACGGAGCAATGTCATATAGTAGAGGATATTCTTAGCGACCTTAATCTAATGGATAAGCCCAGAATAACCGCCCTGAACAAAGTTGACTTGTTGCTGGACAATAAAATGGCCTGGGACGAGGTATCAGCCGCGGACTATCTTTCCGAACAGTATGACGCAACTATGGATGAAAATATGGTGCTCATTTCAGCAGCAAAGGGGTGGGGGTTAGCCAAACTCTTAGCACTGATTAGTCATACCCTTAGCAAAACTGCTCAACCCGTTTAACCAATATCCCCCGGAAGAAAAGAGACGCTCTGTAGTCAAAATTTAGGGGTATAAATAATCTTTTAAGTGGTTTACTACCTTTTAAGCGGAATTAGCCTAACTTTGGGTTAACGTTTATAAAGTTTGGAAGCAGCGAGTTTGTCATCGGAGAGGTAGAGCTTGCCATCTTCATTCATCCGGACAATTTCAGCCTTTATCAGGAAGTTTAACGCTTGTGGCTTGTAGTCACGCCCCCGGAACATACCCTGCATCCTGGTACGGGGTCTGAGCCCGAGCTCATCAATGGTTTTGGCACTTCTGGCATCAATAGCGGAGTTATTTCGGAAAATATTTATGACACGACCCACAGCCCGCTTCATCATAAGATAGGGAATGCCAAGCATGGCTACAATAACAATGACCACTATCAGGATTATTACAAGTACATCATTCATAATTATCTGAGTAAGTATACACTATAAGTTTGTGGTGTGGCAAGCCCTTTTTTGGCAATCCCCCTTTTTCCTCCTTCCATATAGGGTGGTGGGTGGGAAAAGATAATAGTTACTATCTACCTTACCCCTCAGATTTTGTTAGCAACCTACCCCCTTTATCCCCCTTTCTTGCAAGGGAGGGGGAAGATTTTACGAAGAGGGGCGTTAGCCCCTCTTAAACACGCCTTTGGGATGTGGGGTTAGACCTTACAGGATAAGCCGCGGATTTTACGAGGGCGGCGGGTGGGAAAAGATAGAAAAGGAGAGGAGTTAACATAATAATCTAGAAAAATTGTGGTATAATGGGGGTATGAGCACTGATAACTGGATAAACCTTGTTGCGGCTATCCTTGTAGGAGGAGGTACTCTTTTCCTTG
>DATKVW010000056.1:0-3020 GCA_035529875.1 Dehalococcoidales bacterium
TCACCGCGAACGGCGATCGATCGCGAGTATTTCCGGACCAACACCAATAAGATATTGTATACCACCGAGGTATTTGCCCAGGCCTTTGAGCAGTTCCTGAACGAGATGCGCCTGGTGCTGGGAGTCAAAGGTGTTAGCTGAACTGCCCTATGTCCTTATGATCGCCGGAGCCGTCTTACTGGGCTTGTATCTAGCAAACCTTTTTTTTGATAGTGGCATCCCTCAATATGTTAGTAGGAAAATAGGCCACCTCGCTGGTTGTGTCGGCTTTATCCTCTGCCCGTTCCTGTTTAGCGACTTCCGGTGGCCTCTCATTTTGACTACAGGCTTTACCCTCCTGCTCCTCTGCGCCAGGCTATTCAAGCCAGATTATTTTCGTGGCGTGGGCGGTTCAGGGAGACCACAGGCACTGGCTGAGATACATTTCCCAGCAACCGGCATTCTCACCATTGGGGTTCTCTGGGGTTACCTCGGGCAGCCCTGGCTGGCAATTGTCCCCCTGACCTACATGGGAGCTGGGGACGCGGTCACCGGGCTTATCCGGAGTAAGGTCTACGGCAAAGAGGTGAAAGGGCCCTGGGGGAGCCTGGGGATGCTGGTCACCTGCCTGATCCTTGCCTACTTCATTCACCCCTACTGGATTGGAGCTGCCGGTGCCGGCGCCGCGATAATTGCCGAGAAGTATACCAAGACTACGAGATACGTAGACGATAACCTGAGCATCCCCTTCTTCTCAGCTCTAGTGATGGGGCTTTTATTTTATATCTTTTGAAAGGAGGTCCTAAATGGCAGAATATAAGTTCCCGCTAACTTTCGCATGCCCGGGCTGTGGCTGCGAGAAAACCGTTTCCCAACTTACCAATCCGGAGCAAGCGATTTTCACCTATATGAGAAGGGAGACGCTCCCTTTGAAGGATTCGCGTTTAGCAGGTTTAACCGTTCGCACGATGGTGCGTTATTTTGACCAATGCGCCAGGTGTGGGATGAATCATTGCACCAAAGTAGAGATACAGAATGCCCCGATTACAGCAGTGAAAAAGGACCAATTACCCCGCCGTGGAGGTGAAAATTAATGAAAACGAAACTTAAAGCACACCTGTTTATCTTGCCCCGATGGTTTGCGGCCCCCTTTTTTGGATGCTCACTACTGATAGGTGCGGTACTGGCAGGAGGCCTTAATGCCAATGCCTGGATAGCCCTTGTTGGCGGTCTGTTAATTATGGCCGGTGGGCACTCATGGAACAGCTTCCTTGACTATGCATGGACTGGTCTGGACAAGGGGGAAATTGAGGACCGTAGCGCGGAGAAGGACTACACTGGGGGGCAGAACCTTATTGAAAACGGCACGGTCAGCATAAAAGAGGTAGCCTTCAACGCTATCGGCTGGTATGTCCTGGCTCTGGTACCGATAATCTATCTATCGGTCAAGATAAGCTGGGTGCTGCTGCCCCTGGCTATCGCTGGCATGCTGGTGACTTTCTGGTACAGCTGGGGTAAGTTCAACTGGACTCACGAGACAGCTCTCGCTGCTGGAGTCGGTCCCATAGCAGTACTGATTGGCATGTTCTCTGTTAATCCTAACCCGCCCTGGGTCATTGGTCTAATAGCAAGTGTGCCCTTCGCCATTATCCTCTCTTATCTTGGCTTAGCTCTCGATGAGTGGCCGGATGCCGAGGCTAACCTCAAGAAGGGGGTTAAGAGCGTAGCCTACATGGTCTGGAAGTACGGGGTAAGCCTCGAGTGGTATATTTCGACATGGCTCATCTTTATGCTGGTTTACCAGGTCTTTCTGATCCAGCTCCACATACTTAATCCAGCGACGGGCCTTGCCTTCATACCGGCAGCGGTGCTCATTCCGTTGTTGGTGATGATGAAGGGCAACTTCAGGAAGACCATGGGGGCCATTGTGCTTGTCGCAGCCTTTTATCCACTTTTGCTACTGATTGGTCAGATTATAGGGGGCTAAATATGGCAATCCTGGTAACTGGTGGTAGCGGCTTCCTGGGGACTGCCTTGATACCCAAGCTCTTGAAACAGGGGCATAAAGTGTATAGTCTCTCGCGACACCCCCCGGAGGCCAGAGAAAACCTCGTTCCCATAGAAGGGGATATCCTGCTAACAGACCTGGGTCTTGTGGAAGTGCCAAGAGACATCCACGCTCTTCACCACTTGGCTGCGATCCATAGACTGGGAGAGGACAAAGACGGTGAGATATGGAAAACAAACGTATTAGGCACCGAGAATGTGATTGACTTCTGCACAAGATATAAAATCCCACACCTCTACTTCACCTCGACGGCCTATACGCAAGGGAGGAACACCTATGAGCGGTCAAAGGCCCTGTGTGAAACGATGATAAGTGAATCGGCGATCCCGATGGTAACCATCTTCAAGCCAAGTATTATTATGGGCACACCACAGCACTTCTACCCGGGCCACTTCTCACAGTTCGTTGCCTTGGTGATAAAGATACACCAGAGGGCCGAGGTTGTTCGCAGAAAGATTGAGGGTTCGTTGCGGCTTCCGGTGCTGGAGCCGGTGTTCCGCATGAGGGCTAATCCTAAAGGCAAGATTAATCTCATTCAGATAGATGAAGTAGCGAAAGCCATGGCTGAAATTTATAAGCCTGGGACCTACTGGCTTACCCACTCTGCCCCACCAACACTCGAGCAGCTGGTGGACTGGGTTGGCGAGTTCATTATGGTTAAAATAAAACTAGAGTCAGCATTTAAGCCGTCTCCGATTGAAATTATGTTCGAGAAGATGTCCGCCGCATTCACTGCCTACCTCTGGGGCGATGATTTCCCTAGCGACTTGAAGAACTGTCCTCCAATCACAAGGGAATTCATCGACGACACTATCAAGAGAACTATCCTCAGCAATGCTTGACAGAAACAGGGTGAGACGTTACACTTCTTAGTAGACGGGGCAAGCAAAACTTGCCCCGTATTCTTTTTGGAGGGGAAGGAGATGCCACCTGGACCGCCAAAGCCACCCGGGATAAAATTGCCTTCCAGCCC
>DATKVW010000057.1:0-4187 GCA_035529875.1 Dehalococcoidales bacterium
AGGAGAGGGGGATAAAGGGGGTGAGGTAGATAAACAACCTCAATAAACAGCTTGAAAGGAATTTGACAGGTTTGTCACCTGGTTAAATGATGACAGGAAGGCAGCGTAATTGAATAAGAATAAACAGAAGTTGGTGGAGGTATATCGGGCAGCCGGTGAGCTGGAAGCTCAGGTTATCCGGAGCTTGCTGGAGCAATACGGCATACCCTGTTTGCTAAAATCAAACGCAGCCCCGTCGGCGCATATGTTTGCCGTTGACGGAATGGGTGAGGTTAGAGTTATGGTCTGGGAAGAAATGGTAGAAAAAGCGAAGAGACTAATCAGGAGTGAAGATAATGCTTAAATGGCTGGGTAGTCTGGTTGATTCCAACGAGAAAGAGCTGAAAAAGCTACAGCCGATAGTAGACCGAATAAATGCGCTGGAGCCTGCGTTTGAGAAACTGAGTAACGACCAGCTCCGCGCCAAGACCGACGAATTTAAGGCTAGATATAAGACTGGTGAATCGCTGGATGACCTTCTGCCCGAAGCCTTTGCCACCGTTCGGGAAGCTGCCAGGCGGACTATAAAGCAACGCCACTTTGATGTACAGCTGATGGGAGGCATTGTCCTCCATCAGGGTAAAATCGCCGAGATGAAAACCGGTGAGGGTAAAACCCTGGTGGCAACTCTTCCCCTCTACCTGAACTCCCTGCCCGGCAAGGGCTGCCATCTGGTTACAGTTAACGACTACCTGGCACGGCGAGACCCCTACTGGATGGGACCTATCTATAATGCCCTGGGGGTGAGTGTTGCCAGTATTTACCCGATGCAGACCCCGGAGGAGCATACTCCCTCCCGCCTCTACGACCCCGACTTTGCCTCCGAAGACCCACGCTGGCCTCACTTTCGCCCTATCCCCCGTCGTGAGGCTTGCCAGACTGACATCACCTACGGCACCAGCAGCGAGTTTGGCTTTGACTACCTCCGCGATAATATGGTCGTTGACCTGTCCCAGTGTGTGCAACAAGAGCCGAACTATGCCATCGTTGACGAGGTGGATAACCTCCTCATTGATGAGGCACGCACGCCGCTCATTATCAGTGCCCCGGATGTGGAAGCAACCCAGAAATACCAGATATTTGCCCGGCTGGCTCCCCGCCTCCGCAAAGATACGGACTACGAGGTCAAAGAAAAGGAGCGCAGTATTGAGCTGACCGATGCCGGTTACGCCAATATGGAAAGAATACTGAAGAACGAGGGGGTATTAAAATCGCCCAGCCTCTACGACCCGGCTAACGCCGACCTCCACCGCCATATCCGAAACGCTCTCAGCGCCAAGGAACTGTACAAACGGGACCGCGAATATGTAGTCAAGGACGGCGAGGTTATTATTGTTGACGAGTTTACCGGCAGGTTGATGTTCGGTCGCCGCTATTCCGAAGGACTGCACCAGGCAATAGAAGCCAAGGAACACATTAGAGTCCAGCAGGAGAGCCGGACCTTTGCCACCATCACTATTCAGAACTACTTCCGCATGTATGACAAGCTCGCCGGGATGACGGGCACTGCCCTCACCGAGGCTGAGGAGTTTTACAAGATATACCAGCTGGATGTGGTGGTTATCCCCACCCATGAGCCAATGATTCGTGAGGACCACCCCGACCAGATTTATAAGGATGAGAAGACCAAGTTCCGGGCGGTGGTGCGCGAGATTGAGCAGCTTCACAAGGAAAAACGACCGGCGCTGGTGGGCACGGTCTCTATTGAAAAGTCGGAGTACCTGAGTGATTTGTTAAATAAGAAAGGTATCCCCTACCAGGTGCTTAACGCCAAGCACCACGAGAAGGAAGCCTATATCATCGCTCAGGCGGGGCAGCCGGGAGCAGTAACCGTTGCCACCAATATGGCAGGAAGAGGCGTTGACATTATCCTAGGGGGAAATCCCGAAGGAAGAGACACCGAAGAGTGGCAACGGGAGCATGAGAAGGTGGTCAAGTTTGGTGGACTTCATATTATCGGCACCGAGCGTCACGAGGCACGGCGAATTGACAACCAGCTCCGGGGCAGGTCTGGGCGACAGGGCGACCCGGGAAGCTCCCGCTTCTATGTCTCCCTGGAGGATGATATTGTCCGCCGCTTCGGCGGGGAAAGAATCAAGGGCTTTATGGAATGGGCTGGTATGGACGAGGATACTCCCATTGAAAATAAGCTGGTTAACCGCTCCATTGAATCTTCCCAGACCAAGGTTGAGGGCTATCACTTTGATATTCGTAAGCACCTGGTGGAATTTGACGATGTCGCCAATAAGCACCGTGAGGTTATCTATGCGGAAAGGAAAAAGATACTGAGTGGCGCCGACCTCAAGACAAATATCCTGTCAATGGTCAAGGAAGAGCTTCAGGATATGGTCGCCATGCATATCCCCGATGAGCACAGCGTTGACGGCAACCTGGAAAGCCTGCTTGGCGATGTTGCCACCATCTTTCCTCTATCGCCACAGCTTAACCCCGGCGCCCTTTCCCAGCTCAAGCCGGAGCAGATTGAGGATAAGCTGACGGAGCAGGCAGGGGCTCTATACGAACAGCGGGAAAACGAGCTGGGTTCAGAGAACATGAGGATGCTGGAACGCCTGGTAATGCTCCGCATCATAGACAGCCTGTGGGTGGAGCACCTGACCATGATGGAGAATACGCGGGAACAGGCAGGATGGCAGACTCTGCGCCATATGCGGGCAGTAGATGCCTATAAGAGGGAAGGCTTCAAGCAGTTCCAGGTGCTGCTGTCCACCATCCGCCATGATGTGGTCCATACCATATTCCATGTCCGGCTGGAGAGACGGGAAGCCCCCGCCCCACCAGCCCAGGCAGCCGCCACCAGGGGCAATGTCCCCGGGCAGGCCCAGCCAGCAGCCAATGGGAGTGGCGGCGTCCGGCGCAAGCTAAAGGTCAAGGGTAAAAAGGTAGGCAGAAACGACCCCTGCCCCTGCGGCTCAGGGAAAAAATATAAGCACTGTTGTGGAAGGTGAAGAGAATTAGTGTGAGGAGGGAGATATATGGGGAATCACATATTCCTTGCAAGCAAAGAGAATTTTGAGAGATGCCTTGAATACGGAGTGTATGGTGGCATTTCTCATCCCTTTGAGAGAACTAATTCAGAAATTATAGCGGGTTTTGAAGCCATAAGACCAGGAGACTTTGTATTCTTCTATGTTAAGAATATTGGCATATATGGCTTGTGGAAAACAACAAGCAGACCATTTCTTGATGAGCGCGATATTTGGGGGAAAAAAGATCAACTTTACCCTTATAGAATTTGCTTTGAGCCTTCGATAAGAGAATTTCGCAAACCAATTGCCTTAAGTGACATTTTAGACTTGCGTGATAAAGGCAAGATATGGACATTCGACCTAGGAACTTTTACTAAAAAGAGTCATCAACCTATAACTACAGAAGAGGGAAAGGAATTAATACGCCTCTTACTAAGAAATAACCCCATCTTCTACTCAGTCGCACATATATCTAAACCATATCCAAAGGGTAATAGCGCATTACCATTAACCTTTGAGACGGATAATAAAGGACACATAAGATACGAAGGCTTTCTGAATGCCTGGCTTATGAGAAGCTTCGCCAATGGTAAGTTAAAAGAAACCATTGGTGAATATAGAGATTTCCTAAACTATGTTCCTACTTCCTTCAACAAGGTAATGGATATATTCCTTACACATGTCACCGAAGTTGATGGTGTTGATATACTTCACAAGTTTACCTGTATTGAGTTAAAGACAGATATTTGCACAGAGGAAAATCTAAACCAGATTATTAAATATGAGAATTGGCTTGTCAGAAAGCTCACTGGTGGCGACAGTGAAATGGTTCAAAGCATACTGGTCGCCTTTGATTTTCAGGATAAAGTATTGGAATATGTGCAAAAGAGAAGACTCATAGAAGAGAAAACAGTTAGACTATTAAGATATCGAGTAACTAGTAAACAAGATGACATTATATTAACTGAGGTTGAATTCTGATAGAGGAAAACAGGCTATGGGAACAGAGCGATGACCACAAATTATAGCTTTGATGCTCCAGACGACACTATACATAAGTTGACAGCGACTCTCCTTTTGAGTAGATATGAATCAGAGCGCATACTCACCCAGGGTAACTTCACCTACAAAGTTAAAGGTGGGGATAGTGGATACCTGTAT
>DATKVW010000058.1:0-3943 GCA_035529875.1 Dehalococcoidales bacterium
ACCAGCCGAAAGAAGTAGCTAAAAACAAGATTAAGAAAGAAACCTCCACATTAACTCTGGAGCTAATCAGAACCCCGGATATTCTAAGCGAGGTAAAGGGCAGTTTCCTCAAGGTTGGCTTTGCCGCCGAAAGCGAGAATATAGTCGCCAATGCCAGACAAAAGTTGGAGGAAAAACAGCTTGACATAATAGTAGCAAATGATATTACCGATGCTGACAGCGGCTTCGGCACGGACACCAACAAAGTAACCCTCATTGACCGAGACGGTAATGTTGAAAACCTACCTCTCTTAACCAAAAGAGAAGTCGCCGACAAGATACTGGGTAAGGTGGTGGAGATGCTGGGGAAGAAAGCGTAAAAGGAGGAAAAAGTGAAGACAAGTATTGAAAGGACGGTGCGGCCTGCCTACCTGAAGTATCGCTACATTCATATCCCAGCAAAATTGAAAGATTTATTTCCCAATATCAAGACGACACAGGAATTAGATTTAGAGACCGACATAGGTATCATTAAAACTACATTTTACTCTGTTGAGCGTGGGGGGCCTGGAATTCGCAGCTTTGGTTTAGTTGATTGGTTCAAAGCACATCCCGAACTTAAAGCGGGAGACAGACTTCGCATTACAGCTATTGAACCAATGAAAAAATATCGCCTTGAAATTGTAAAGTAATTAAGGAGAGTCAAAGAGAGGCGAAGCCTCTTGGGGAAATCCCCCTGACTCCCCCTTTGGCAAAGGGGGAGAACTTCTCCCTTTCTTAAAGGGAGACCGAGAGGGATTTAATTAACGAGATGGGGATTAAGGGGGTGAGGTTGTTAACCAGATTGTGAAGAGGGGTTAAATCCAGATTTAGAAGGAGATACTGATGAGTAATCAAGTAGAGGGAATGGGTGGGTTCTGTGATTCAATTTGTCCAATTTGTGTTGCTGCTAGAGACAAGGCAAAGTGGCTCCGCCCGTTGGTCAAACTGGCATACTATTGCTTCTGTGGAAAACCAGCTATGTTTCTCAGAATACCATCACCTTGTACTTCGAGGGAGAAGCAGACAGGAAGAAAACCTTGGGAGTAATTGAGCAAGCATGACACAAGCACCAAACATTGAATACGAAATGCCCAAAGCGTATGAATCGGGGAAAGTCGAGCAGAAGTGGTATCAGTTCTGGCTGGATAAGGGCTACTTTAAACCTGAGATAGACCCGGAGAAGAAGCCGTTCGTCATCATTATGCCCCCACCCAATGTCACCGGTGAGCTTCATGTGGGGCATGCCCTGACCGCTACCCTGGAGGACATTATGACCCGCTGGCATCGGATGAAGGGCGAACCAGCCCTATGGCTCCCCGGTGTTGACCATGCCGGTATCGCTGCACAGGTGGTGGTGGAGCAGCTACTGGCTAAAGAGGGACTGGACCGGCACCAGTTGGGTCGAGAGAAATTTCTGGAGAGGATGAGACAGTGGGCAGAGGAATGTCGGCATACCATTGCTGAGCAGCATCAGAGGCTGGGGGCTTCCTGCGATTGGAGTCGGGAGCGCTTTACCCTGGATGAAGGACCAAGCCGGGCAGTGCGCACCGCTTTCGTCCGTCTCTACCAGAAAGGGTTAATCTACAGAGGGGAGCGAATTATCAACTGGTGCCCCCGCTGTGCTACTGCTCTCTCTGACCTTGAGGTAGAGCATAAGGATATACAGGGACATCTATACTATGTTCGTTATCATCTGGCTGAGGACGACCAAGGCTTTATTACTGTAGCTACCACTCGACCTGAGACTATACTGGGCGATACCGCAGTAGCCGTCAATCCTGAAGACGACCGATTCAAGGCAATGGTGGGCAAAAAGGTTATCCTGCCTGTGGTGAACCGGGAAATACCCATTGTCGCTGATGAAGCGGTCGACCCCGGTTTTGGCACCGGAGCGGTTAAAATCACCCCGGCTCATGACCCGGTGGACTTTGAGGTGGCTCAGCGGCATGGGTTGCAGCTGGTAAATATACTCAATCCAGATGCTACTATGAATGAGAATGCCGGACCATACCTTGGGCTTGACCGATTTGCCTGCCGTAAGGCGATTGTATCAGACCTGGAGAAAGAAGGACTTCTAATAAAGATTGAGCCTTACTCTCATTCGGTGGGGCACTGCCAGCGATGCCAGACCATGATTGAACCGCTCGCCAGTAAGCAATGGTTTGTTAACATGTCGCCTCTGGCTAAACCGGCTATTGACGCTGCCACAGATGGTCGTATTACCATTATCCCTGAGCGTTTCACCAAGGTTTATCTCAACTGGATGGAGAATATTCGCGACTGGTGTATCAGTCGTCAGCTATGGTGGGGTCACCGGATTCCGGTTTGGTATTGTCAGGACTGCGGTGAGCTAACGGTGACTGTGGATGATGCTAAAGCCTGCAGCCGCTGTGGCTCAAATAATATAGAGCAAGACCCGGATGTTCTGGATACCTGGTTTAGTTCAGCGCTGTGGACTCACTCTACTCTGGGCTGGCCCGATGATACTGAGGAACTGCGCTACTTTTATCCTACTTCAGTGATGGAAACCGGCTATGACATCCTTTTCTTCTGGGTGGCGAGGATGATTATGATGGGTCTGGAGGATACCGGAGATATCCCCTTCCATACTGTTTACCTTCATGGTCTGATACGGGATGAGCGGGGAGAGAAGATGAGCAAGATTAGGGGCAATGTGCTCAATCCCATTGATACCCTGGAAAGGTATGGTACCGATGCCATGCGCTTTGCCCTGTCTACGGGCACATCGCCAGGGAATGACATCAAGCTAACCGTATCCAGGCTGGAAGCCGGCCGTAACTTTGCCAACAAGCTGTGGAATGCCACCCGATTCATCATCAGGAGTATCGGGTCTGCCGACGCCGATATGAAGATTCAGTGGCACCTGCTTCCGGTAGAGGACCGCTGGATTCTATCACGACTTAGTCGCACTGTGTTAAGCGTAACCGGTCTGATGGAAGATTTTCAGTTCGGTGAAGCCCAGAGGCAAATCCACGATTTCCTGTGGGGTGAATTCTGTGACTGGTATATAGAAATAGCCAAGATTCGTCTTCAATCTGCCGGGGAGGCGGTATCACCTATCCCGGTTCTGGTTCATGTTCTGGAGACCTCACTTCGTCTGTTGCATCCGTATATGCCCTTTGTTACCGAGGAATTGTGGCAGAATCTCAAGAGGCATTTATCTTCAGAATGGCAGACAACCGATTCTATAATGATAGCCACTTATCCTGAAGCTTCAAAAGCTGCTATTGACCCTGAAGCGGAACGGATTGTTGAACCTTTAGTAGAAATAATACGCTCTATCCGTAACGCCCGGGCTCAATACAAAGTTGAAAGTACCAGGTGGATTGAGGCGCAAATCTACGCCGGTAGCCTGGCGTCGCAGTTGAAACAATATACGAAAACTATTGAAGTCTTGTCCAGGGCAAAGCCGGTTACTTTGTTGGATAGCCGACTGGAAAATGCAGAGGGTAAAAATGTGCTGGTACTGGTGCTTAAAGACTCCGAGGTGGTCATCCCTATGGAAAGTATGGTTGACCTGGCAGCCGAGAAAAAACGGTTGCAGGCGGAGATAGAGCAAAGCCAAGCCGAGATTACTCGCCTTGAAGTCAGGCTCAAGAGTAGGGACTTTCTGACCAAGGCGCCAAAGGCTGTCGTGGATAAGGAGAAAGATAAACTGGTATCAAGAAAGGATAAACTGGCGAGGTTAAAACAACAACTGAATAGATTTAACTAGTGACTTGGTTAGAGAAAACTAGAGCCGCTTCCTACAATGAATAGCATAGGGAGCGGCTCTAGTTCTTAGCGGTGGTTATTGACTACTTTTAGTCTTTCCACTCACCACCTTTTCCCATACGGGAGATACTCCATCCTATTATGCCAAGATAAAGTAGCCAGATGATAACCATTGAAGCTATTGCCC
>DATKVW010000059.1:0-5194 GCA_035529875.1 Dehalococcoidales bacterium
CGACCTGAGTTCAAGCCTTTCTTTGACCTGCGGTATGAAGGACTGTCACACTATGTGTTGCAGATGCGACCCCGGTGGGATTTGAACCCACGATCTCCACCGTGACAGGGTGGCATGTTAGACCGCTACACCACGGGGCCACGCATCCTGAAAAGTCTATCAGGGACGGTATGTTGTGTCAAGCCAGTTAACTTGTGGGGTGAAAGGTTACATTACCTTGTATTTTGGTCCGTCGCCCCCTTCAGGAACCACCCACCGGATATTCTGGCGGGGACATTTTACCCGGCATAATTGACAGTGCAGGCAGTTGGACGGGCTTAACATCAGGCTGTTATCTTCAAATTTATATACTTCTCCTGAGCAGAATAACTCGCAGGGGTGGCATCCATATTCTTCCTCACAGGCAGTACATTGTGCCGGGTCCAGGATAATGATATGGGAGGGCTGCTCCTCCCTGTGATTGGTGCCGGAGAGGCTAACCGCAGTCAGCCGGTCAATGCCACCGCTATATCGTCTTTTTAGCCTGGATTTGGTCATACCTTCATAATCTGGCTTAGTACCTAATTTAAAGGGGAGCCACTGCTGGATGAATGTTAGCGGTGCTCCCATATATATTCCTAACCTGCCTGATTTGGTAAAAACCTGTCGGTAGTTCCTCGCTCCCTCCAGGTCCTTCATAACGAAGCTCTCATTTAACTGGTCTTCATATCTCTTTAATGCCCACTTGGAGAAGGCGTTGTGTTCCAGAGACTTGAAGATAGCCTCACCGGCGACTATTCCTGATTTGATGGCGTAATGCAGCCCCTTGAGCTTTTTCACATTAACCAGACCGGCAGCATCTCCCACCAGAATGGCGCCATTGGTGACCAGTTCGGGTACGGAGTAATAGCCGCCTTCGGGAAGCGTCTTGACACCGTAAGCTATCACCTCCCCACCCTTAAGCAGTTTCCTGACCAGCCTGTGGGATTTGAACAGCTGCAGTTCTCGCTGAGGATTGAGGTCGTAGTATCTCCAGTCCATAGACAGGATAAGAGACAGCGCTACCGTATTCTCTCCCATGCTATATATTGCGCCTCCCCCGAAGATATCAGGGGTAAATAGTTTGTTGGGGAAACCAATGGTATGTATCACCCGGTTGTTGCCGAAGTTATTTGTCTCAGGTAATTTGATAATCTCCTTAACGCCGACGGAATAGACCTGCGGATTTCTCCCGTCATTGAGATTAAATTCCTTGACTAACTGGTCGGATAGCATTCCCAGAGAGCCATCGCCAAAGACGGTTACCTTGGCTTCCAGTGTTTCTCCGGGGATATAGTTTGGTTGTCTTTTCCCCTCTTTATCCAGCCCTTTATCACCGAGCTTCACGCCGGTGACAAAGCCATTTTTGACGACGATTTCTCTGCCGGCAAAACCGGTATATACCTCAACACCAAGGGAGCGGGCGATACCTCCCAGCCAGTTAACCAGCTCGCTAACGGAAACAGTGTAGTTTCCTTTATGGCGCATGGCTGAGGGGACAAAGATTTCAGGAACCTTTATCGCCAGTTTATCGGTCAGTAGGAAAGTCAGTTCATCCCGTTCCACCCGGTTTGCCAGCATCTTGGGGACAAATCTATCCTCTCTTTGTCTCCAGTCGGGAACCAGTTCCTCCAGCACATCAGCCTCAAAGACGGCTCCAGATAGATTATGCTGTCCCAGCTTGTCCGCTTTTTCGATAACAACCACTGATTCCTTTCTATCGTTTTCATTTAGCAGTTGCTTTAGTTTTATAGCTGCGGCTAGACTGGCAGCCCCTCCACCAACAATTAATACATCCATCTTACTTAGACTGTTCATCCCTTTCCTTCCTGTGAACCCAGTATATTGATGAGTTCAGGGACTATCACTTCCAGGTCACCTACTATTCCGTAATCAGCAACAGTGAAAATTCGGGCATCGGGGTCTTTATTGATAGCCAGGATAATATCAGAGCTTTGCATACCGGTCAGATGCTGCACTGCTCCGGAAATACCAACTGCCACATACAACCTGGGCTGGACTGTCTGCCCGGTCTGACCAACCTGATGACTGCGGTCGATGAATCCCGACTCCACAGCTAACCTTGAGGCTCCCTCCACTGCTTCCTGCTTTAAGAATTTGCCCAGGCATTCCGCTAATGGAGGTATGTACTTTTCAAAGCCTTCTTTGGTCTTTAATCCTCTGCCGCCGCTGACGATTATTTTAGCTTCCCTGAGGTTAAAGGTAGATTTATAGCGCTCCGCCGAGATTATCCTGGCGCCTGAATCGGATGGTGTTATATCGGGTATGTACTCGATGACCTCGCCCGCTCTTTTCCTGTCAGGTTCCAGGGTTTTCATAACTCCCGGTCGTGCCGTAGACATCTGTAGTATTGAGTTCTTGGTGATGATACTTGCCATTATATTTCCACCCAGCGCCGGTCGGGTCTGCATTAGAATCCCGGTGAGTTCCTGGTCTCTCTGTTGATAATCTATTATCTCCAGTTCAGTGCAGTCAGCAGTCAATCCTGATTTTGAGCTATAAGCTACCCTTGGCGCCAGCTCTCTTCCCAAAGGGGTAGCACTAAACAACATCATCTGCGGCTTATATTTTTTGATTAGCTGGGAGATTGCCTCTTTATACGGAACAGGAAGGAAATTTGCCAGTAACTCGTGCTCGGCGACAAACACCTTGTCCGCTCCGCAGGCTATCAATTCTTCAGATAATCCTTTTATATCTTTACCCACCACAACAGCGCCAACCTTTTCACCGAGGGAGCTGGCCAGTTCCGTGGCTTTGCCCAGTATTTCCAGTGAAGCCGGGTTTATTTCTCCCCCTTCCTGCTCGGCGTATATCCAGACATCCCCGGTGTAAGTGCTCCTCTTTCCTTTCTGAGGCTGATATTTTGGTTTGCGGGTTTCTTCTACAGCCTCCTGTTTACTTGTGTAGGATTTTGCCAGGCAACTTACCAGTTTCTCCAAGTCGCCTTCAAAAACACACTTCTTCTGCCTGATTTCTTCCGGGGAGAATATTTTGACGACACTGGTTCTGGAGCCGCCTAGTCCGATGCGGGATTCCTCGGTACTGACATCCTCAGCGCTCCACTGGTAGAGTTTTTGGGAATACGCCCATCTCGTCCGGCTGAAGGTAGCATTTAGTGGCTGTGTCCACTCGGCGACAGTCACCAGGCAGGGATAGTTTTCCGGGGTTACCGTTTCGGTGCCTCTTCGGGTTATTCTGGTAACGGCTAAATGGCCATTATCAAAGTTAAATGATGTGCTATAGGCGATATGTGCTATGCCTAGCTCCTCGGCAACCTGCGGGGGAACCTGGGCGGTATCACCATCAACTGATTGCATACCACAGACAATTATATAGTCCCTACTGCCCTTAAAAATCTCCTTTTCAATCCTTCTCACTGCACGGGCTAAGGGATAGGCGGTAGCCGGAGTATCAGCGCCACCCAGTTTCCGGTCAGTCAATAAAACACCGGCGTCAGCCCCTATAGATAAAGCATACCTCAATACCTCTTCGGCGAAAGGTGGCCCCATAGTTAAGCTGACTACCTTGCCGTTATGTTTCTCCTTCATTCTTATGGCAAAGGTCAATGCCTGCTTGTCCATCTCATTGCAGACATTATCTAACAAGCCCCTTTTTAATGTGCCCTTCTCTTTATCCCAGGCATCTTTGGGTATTTTCTTGATATCGGGAACTTGTTTCACCAAAACTATGTAGTTCATCTGTCCACCTCTTATTGTTACGGGGCTGAGCTTCCGTTTAACATAATGTTGGCAGAAGCATATCACATAATGGTATCACAAATCTTGTCTTTGGGACAAACCCACTTGAGGACACTTAGCAACCTATCCCCCTGACCCCCTTCCCTTGATAAGGGAAGGGGGAATTTAGACAAGAGAGGGGTTTTCACCCCTCTCTAAATTTTCTTTCCCTTTCTTTTGACGACAGGAGCCTACTTAATCAGAGTGTCTAAGAGGAACATCAGCCCCTCTTTCAAAACTATTTCCCCCTCTCCTTTTAAGGAGAGGGGGATTAAGGGGGTGAGGTCAACAGATAATCCAATCTTGCGTCCCTGGCTATTTTATAATAAAATCCAATTGCCTTGGGAGGTTAATAATGGCTGAAGAGCTCGGAAAAATAGATAAACCTCTGGTTGAGGAGTTTAAGGAAGGGAGAAGGTTATATTTTATTCCCCTTATTTACCGTGGCATAGAGCCACAAGCTGAGTATCTGGAAAAATTTAACAAGTACTGGAACCAAGTGGAAAACCAGATGACTGACCTGGAACTTAAACTGGGCAAGGTTAACAAAATATACCACGAATTAATCCCGGTGGGTGGGGATGACGGGATTAAGGCGATAGAAGAACTGAATGATAAAAGCTGTGGGATTATTAAAAACAGGTTAGACAAAGGAGCTCAACTGGAAGCCGCTGAAAAGAGCGATTTGCTGACCGAATTTATGGACTGGAGTAGGTGCCTGGTTGTCGGTTTGCAGAATCAGAAGGTAATTAACAGGGTCTATGATTCTTACCTGAGGGCAAGCAAAAAGAGAAACGAATACATTGCCAAGCAGATTGATAAAACACTTAAAGCGGATGAAATCGGGATACTGTTTATGCGAGAAGGACATCAGGTTCAACTCCCGTCAGATATACAGTTATTTTATATCGCCCCTCCCGCCCTGGATGAGATTAAACGCTGGCTGAGAGACCGCCATGCTAAATCACAGACAGAGCAATCACCATAGCAACATATCCGGGAAGAATAGAAAACAAGTTACGGACAGCCCTACTTCTTCAGAATTATTTCGTTCCCTTTGCTACCAGGAGGTCAAAATTCAGGGCATCAGTATACATGTTGATGTTATTAAACAGGACATAGCTCTCTTTGTTCCCTACCCAATCCCTCACCACCTTCTCAGAATAAATTCTAAACTTAAAAGTGTGTTGGTTTCTTGGGTTTTGGTAATTAGTGTTTTGAATTTGTTTAGGGTTTCGTGCTTGGGATTTTGGATTTCACTTACTTCTCCTTCCCTTGGTAAGGGAAGGGGGTCATGGGGATAGGTTCTAAACGTCCCCCAAATTAGCTTCTGCCCATTGACCGTAGTTCCTGAAGGAGGTCGGAACATAGACTATCCGGAATAAGGAAAGGCTTACAGAACAAATTGGCATGCAGGG
>DATKVW010000060.1:0-3087 GCA_035529875.1 Dehalococcoidales bacterium
GGCAGTGACTGCGATTTGTCTATCGAGATATCGCTCATACTCAATTGCTTTCTCAATTTTCTCTGGTGGAATGCGTCGATAGAGCCTTTTCAGTTCATTAATATCATGTTTGACAAGTAATGCAACCACGGTTGCGGTCGGAATCCTTGTGTCTCTTATCACGGGTTCTCCCCCCATGATTTCTGGCTTAACTTGAACATATTTACGGAACTGTGGGGGGACGATAATGGATGCTTCTTCGTCAATTTCACGCAACTCTTCGAAAAGGTCACCAAAAAGCGTTTCCATTACCTTTTGCCCCAACTCAGTAGCATCCGTAATTTCCCACTCATCCGGTCTATCCACATAGATACGGTTTCCAACAACGTAGACCGTTTCATTGGCCCATCCCCTGTCAGGAGGCCCAAGTCGTTCGTACATATGACGTAATGCTTTTGCAGCAGAGTCAAAGTCTAGGTGCCTATCTCGCAATGCCTTAATAATGCGAACTAGTGTCAGGTCAGAATAAGAGTACCCTTCATCTGCGACCAAACCGCCCTCAACTAGTTCTAGAGATGGGCGTATTATCCTCCTTCTTCGCCATTCATAAAGGGTGGAAAGAGGAATACGAGCTAAACGAGAGACTTGTGCTGTTGAATAAAAACCTTGCCATTCACTAGACATAAGGAATCCTCCTTGCATTACTCGAACCCACCCTAACCAGACTGTTCTTCCCCTCTTCCGATGCCCTCTTCCTCAAGCTGCTCCATAATGCGAGCCGCCCGGGGATAGCCGATGCGTAACTTCCGTTGCAGGTAGGAAGTGGAGACGTGTTCATGCTCCCGGAGCAGTTGTCTGGCTGTATCCAGAAGTGGGTCCTCAGGGATGCCTCCCCTCCTGGCTGTGGCTGGAGTAAGCTCTTCAATCTTTAATGGAGCCGCCTCTTCCTTCCGCTGACTCCCCCAGAAATAGACCAGCCTCTCCATCTCGGCATCAGAAACATAGCACCCCTGGAGACGCTTGGGTTTAGCCGCCTCCGTGGGCATATAGAGCATATCCCCCCTGCCCAACAGCTTTTCGGCGCCAACGGTGTCAAGAATAGTCCGTGAATCTACCTGAGAGGTAACCGCAAAGCTAATGCGAGTCGGGAAGTTAGCCTTGATTAGACCGGTAATGACATCTACCGATGGGCGCTGAGTCGCCACGACGAGGTGAATACCAACCGCCCTGGCAAGCTGGGCTAACCGGCATAGAATCTGCTCCACCTCATCAAAGCCGGTCATCATTAAGTCAGCTAACTCATCAATAAGCAGCACCAGGTAAGGGAGTCTCTCCTCTCCCTGCCTGGTTTTATTGTAACCCTCAATATTGCGGGCACCGGCAGTCGCCAGCTTTTGATATCGCCGGTCCATCTCCTGATTAAGCCAGCGCAATACCGATAACGCTTTATGGGAGTCAACAATAACCGGTGCTGCCAGGTGAGGTATACTATTATATGGGGTTAGCTCTACCCTCTTGGGGTCAATCATAATTAATTTGACATCGTAAGGCGTATTGTGCAGTAACACGCAGCAAATAATAGCATTCAAGCAAACCGTCTTACCGCTTCCGGTAGCCCCGGCGATAAGCAGGTGAGGCATTCTGGCTAGGTCACCAGATATTGCTTCTCCCCCCGCCCCCTTGCCCAACGCCAGAGACAGCTTCGACCTGGACTTAAGCTTCTGAAAAATACTGGTTTCTATCACCCCACGCAGGCTAACCAGACCCATGGTGGTATTGGGCACCTCAATTCCAACCACCGGTTTACCCGGCACCGGAGCTTCAATCCTGATGCTGGGTGCCGCCAGAGCCAGAGCCAGGTCATTAGCCAGCGAGGTAATTCTCTCCACCTTGACCCTCGTCCGGGATACCTCTTCCAGCCTTATCCTGACATTACCGTCTCTATCCTTTTCCTTTATCTCCCTCATCCTCCTGTCCCAGCCCGGTTCTACCCCGAACTGGGTAACGGTTGGTCCAGCGTTTATCTGCACCACCTTAGCCTCAACACCATAACTGGCTAAAGCCTCCTCAATGAGCCCGGCTCTTTCCATATTGTCAGCCTGACTGAACTCAACTTCGGGAATCACATCCAGAATTTCGATAGGTGGCAACCGCCAGCCATCAACAGTAACCAGTGCCGAAGATTCACCGTATTTCTTCCATACCTCCTGAGCCACCTGCTTCAGTTCCTGCGGAGACGGGGTAAGGGCAAGTTCAGGGGCAGCTACTTTCCTTTCCGGTTCCATTCTGGGCAGTTCTGATGGTTTAGGGGTTACTGCAACCGGGGGTGGGACTGGCTTCTGCTGAGGAATTGGTCTGGGAGAGATTGGTTTCGGCGGAGCAGGGTGCCTCTGGAATACCCTGCCTAACAGCGACGCAAAACCGGCTGCCAAACGGAAACAAGCCCGGGGAGCTACCAAAATGGTACCTATGACGACCAGCCCCAGTATGCGAAGAATCCCATTGAAGTTAATATAGCCAATAATACCCAGGCCAATGCGACCTCCTATCAGGAAAAAGGCTAGTATTCCCCAGACAGCCAGAAGGTAAGCAATACCACCCAGCCACTGATTCCAGTGACGGAAAAGCGATAACAGCTTCCCTCCCCATATCACCCCAACCAGAGTGACCACAGCTATAGCAATGAGGACCAGTCCCCAGCCAAATAGCCCCCACACCGCCTTCTCAACACTAGCCGCCCACGAAGTCAACGTTGTCCACTGCCAGACCATCACTCCCCCTAAGGCAAACAGCAGGGCAAATGGTAGTAACACAAAGCGGAAGAAAACACCCCACGCTGACCTTCTCCCGGGCTTTCTCCTGGTGCCACCCCTAATATTAACCTTCTTTTTAGCCATATAACATCTCAAACAAAAACTATACCTTTACCATAAACGGCAGAACCATGGGACGCTGCTTCGTCTTCTCATAATAAAATTTACTCAAGGTATCTCTAACCTTAGAGTAAATAAAGCCCCAATCGACAGAACGAGTACCACCGTGGCCCAGGACTCGAGCAACCAGGTCCCGGCTCCCCTCTATCATCTCTCTAGACTCCCGAGTATCCAC
>DATKVW010000061.1:0-2670 GCA_035529875.1 Dehalococcoidales bacterium
TCCACACCGAGGCGTATCATAGCGGCGGCAGCTATTATTATCCCGTCAAGTTTACCGCTAGTTACCTTTTTCAGACGGGTGTCAACATTGCCCCTCACTCCGATAACTTTAAGGTCAGGACGGTAGGCGAGTAGCTGGGCAGCACGTCGCAGACCTCCGGTGCCGATGGTTGACCCCGGTGCCAGTTCACTAAGTTTTTTACCTCTTGATACCAGAACATCCCTGGGGTCAAGCCGCTCGGTCACTGCTGCCAGTGATAGTCCCTGGGGAAGTCTGGTGGTCATATCCTTGAGGCTGTGAATAGCAATGTCAATTCTATTATCAAGCAGGGCTTCTTCCAATTCCTTAACAAACATTCTTTGCCCTGGCGTTATCTCCAGAGGGATACTTTTGTCGTGGTCGCCCTGGGTTATTATTTTGATAAGACTGAACTCAAGGTGAGGAGCAGCTTGTTTGAGTTGAGTGAGCACCGATTCCGCCTGAATCAAGGCGAGCTGACTGCCTCGGGAACCAATAATAATATGTTTCCTCAGTTTGGCTTCTCCTTGTCCAAGTGAAAAAGCTCGTTAATCACTTGGGTATAGTTCCGTTTTTGAAGGCTGTTTCTCTTCAGGCACTGTATCGGTTCGTGGAGTATCTTCTGTACAATTGACCTGGTCATAGCTTCCAGGCTGGCTCGTTCTTCGTTGGATAGTCCTGGCATCTTCTTAAGGGTTTTGCTTAGTTGAGCTTGGCGTATGCTTTCGGCTTTGGTTACCAGAGTGGTAATGGTAGGTTTTACCTCATACGCTTGCCAGCGGGAGATAAATCGGTCTGCTTCATCCTCTACCACCTCCATTGCTCTCTGCATTTCACTCTTTCTCTGCTCGCGATTTAGCTCAACAATATTGGTAAAATCATTAATGTCATAGAGGAATACATTGTCTATTTGTTTCACCCGGGGGTCTGCATCCCGGGGCACAGCGATATCAATAATTACCAGGGGACGCTTGGGGCGGGTATTCATTACCTCTTTTACTACCGGAAACCTTAATACCAGATGGGGAGCGGAAGTACCGCTGATAACTATATCCATGGTGCCCAGCACACTGGCTAGGTCATCCAGGGAGATAGACTTAGCCCCAAGTGTTGCCGCCAGGGCTGAAGCCTTTTCTGGAGAACGGCTGGCTACTGTTATCTGTCTTCCGCCTCTTTCCTTGGCTGCCTTGGCTACCAGACTACCTGCTTCTCCAGCACCAACCACCAGGATTTTACAACGTGAGAAATCGCCAACAGCGGTGGTGGCTAGCTCTACAGCTACCGAGCTTACCGAGAGTGCGTTTTTACTGATTCTCGTCTCCGCCCGTACCCGTCGTCCCACACCAATTGCTTGTTGGAAGAGTCTGCGAAACGGTAAACCTACCAAACCGGCTTGCTCTGCTTGCTTGAGGGCACGTTTCAGTTGTCCCAGAATCTCATACTCACCGATGAGCATAGAGTCGAGCCCCGAGGCAACGCAGAAAAGGTGTTTGATGGCTGCTTCATCATGGTAAGTATAGGTGTATGGTAGCAAATCGGTGTCAGGTAGATTAGCCCAGGATTTAAGGAAGGTAGTGAGTGCTAGCTCAGGAGAATGGTCTTTATCGGTCACAGCATAAATTTCAACCCGGTTGCAGGTAGAAAGAATAATCCCCTGGGATACATGATTACCAAGCAAATGAAGGGCATCCTGAAGCTGGGGGTTACTGATAGTTAATTTTTCTCTAATAGCAACCGGTGTTTTACCGTAGTTGATACCCACCAGGCAAACTTTCATACTGCTTACTTCCCCTTAACCTGTTTTTCCAGATTATTAAGCAAGGTGGTCTTTGCCTTCTCAATTTGACCGGCACGCACCATTTCGATTAATTGGTCTAAGTCAAGCGCATCCTGCCAGATAGTGGCATTGACTTTGACTCTCCGTCGCTTCAGTTCTGAGCGAACCTCGCCAATCAGTTTGACCAGAGATAGATATTCCTTGCCGAAGTCGGACTCAAGCCTGGTTCGGATTTTGCGGGCTAGAGCCGGGCTCTTGCCGGCGGTAGAAATGGCGATGGTTAAGTCACCACGATGGATGCAGGAGGGAACAATAAAGTCGGAGTGCTCCGGGTCATCCACCACGTTAACCAGAATTCCCCGGCGCTTTGCTTCCATAGCGACCCTTCTGTTGGTTTCGGTTTCGGTGGTGGCGGCTATGATGATACGGGCATTCTTGAGGTCACCCGGCTCGTAGTTTCTCGGGAGCACAGTGATTGTATTGCTATCGGCCAGGTGACTTAGCTCGGAGCTAAGGGTGGGGGCGATTACCTGAACAGTAGCTCCTTGCTCCAGAAGTGCCCTTACTTTACGCAGGGCAACCTCACCACCACCAACTACTATGCACTTCTTTTGGTAGATGTTCAGAAAGACGGGATAATAAACCGATGGGTTAAGTCTTTTCATGCCGAATATCTAATCCTGTTTCTTTTAAACTCTCTACAACTGAATAGTGAGACATGCTCACTGAGACCGGTTTCTTCACATATCTGTCGGATAATATTCTGACAAGCCTCCCTTGAGCGGCCGTGGATAACAGTGTAAAGATTGTATTTCCATAAGGGGCTAGTCTGTCTCTCAAAGCAATGGCTCACTTCTCTGAAAGTAGCTATCTTT
>DATKVW010000062.1:0-5492 GCA_035529875.1 Dehalococcoidales bacterium
CTTTGACTTTATCGATGATTACATTACTGTTCCCTCCAGTGATAGCCTAAATCTGGGGACGGATGACATAACCATAGAGATGTGGATTAAACGGAACACTGGCAATCTTGGTGAATACCAGTGGCTCTACAAAAAGAGGGGAGCGGTAGATGGCAAAACAAGGTGGTTTAATCTATATTTCTCTACCGATAATTACCTTTACAGTCAAATCACTGACAATTTTGAAGTTAATGGCTATAAGCAGTTTAAGTCCCAATCTGCAATCACAGATAGCAACTGGCATTATGTAGCTGCGGTATTTGATAGGGATGGGAATGGGACTCTCTATGTAGACAATGAGGCGGGGACACCTGTAGATATAAGTGCGGTAAGTGGGAGTGTAAGTAATAATGCAGCTGTTTTAATCGGGGCATATTCTACTACCATCCGTTCTTTTGATGGCTTAATTGACGAAGTAAGAATTTCAAACATAGCCCGAGGTTCAGATGAAATATCAGCCATCTGGAATGGGGGCGATGGCGTCCAGTTTGAGGTTGACGCTAATACCGTAGCCCTGTGGCATATGAACGAAGGCTCGGCTGGCACCATTTATGATGAGACAAATAACGATAATGATGGCACCATCCACGGGGCGAGCTGGACTGATGGCTATGACTTCTTGACATCACATCCAACCTCATCCGATGCCGGCTCAGGTCTGGATGTCTCCACTCTTTCTGAAGTTTTCTTCTCTGCCGACAGTGGTGTTGGGCTTGGAGCCCTGGCTGCTTTGCTGGCGGTAATCAATACCAGCGAGGTGAGCTCAGGTTCTGACCGACTTAGAGCCAAAATAGAATCAGCTACCGCAGGCGGAGATGTGAAGCTGCCACCAGGCGGGCAGGCATCAATCCCATCAAGGAAGGTGGGCATATAAACTTTGTGTCACCAGAAAGGAGATAATTGTGAACTTATCAGAGATGACAGCCCGAATTAGAAAAGACCTGCACGATGATGACGCCGGTAATTACCAGTGGACAGACGACGAGCTGACCAGACATATTAACCGTGCCGTAAGAGAGCTGTCGGAGAAGGTACCGCTGCCTGCCAGGGCAACTCTACCCACCACCCCCGGCTCAAGGCAGATTGACCTGTCCAGCCTGACCAACCGGGTTATGGTTCAGGCAGTAGAATACCCGGTAGATGGGTCCCCACCCCAATATCAGCGGTTTTCCATCTGGGGAGACAACCTAAACCTATTAGGTAGTGCTGAAGCCGACGGCTCTAACTGCTACATCTACTTCGGAGTACTTCATACCCTGGACGCTAACGGCTCTACCATACCCACCCAGTATGAGGACTTAGTCGCTACCGGCGTTTGCGGCTATGCCGCTATTGAATGGGCCGCCTTTGCCATCAACAGAGTTAATGTCGGCGGGGTAATGACTCCCCGAGAATACCGAATCTGGGGTAATGAGCGACTAAAAGCATTCAAAACCGGATTGAAGAAACTGGGGAGACGGCAGCGGATTAGAACCCAGCAGTTATTCATATCCGACGAGGAGTCATAAGATGACCACAGCTGAAGAGGGACTACCTAAAACCAGGGATGGCTTACCTAAAGAGGCATTTGCTATCGTTAGCGACCCGGAAGACCCGGAGACCTGGAAGCTACCCCATCATAAGAAGAGCATCCTTAGAGCTTTAAAGGGGAAGCTTGGTATGGAAAGGACGGTTGACTGGGATAGGATGCCAGCGACTGTAGCCGCTATATCTCCGGGAGGCTACCGAAGACAGCGGGTTGATGCCAGCCCCGAGGAAATACTGGCTGCCGCCAAGCACCTGGCCAATCACTACCGAAAAGCCGGTAAATCGCTGCCTGACACTCTGGCAGCACTAGTATAAGGAAAGTTGAAGAAAGGCGAAGCCTTTCTTATATAACCAATCCCCTTCCCCTTGGCAAGGGGAAGGGGATAACGGGGATAGGGTTAATAAAATTCAGGGACGAGGTCACTAAACAATCTCGTATAGATGATAAGAGAAATGCAATGACAATGAAAGACTGGATAGAGTTAATAAAGAGCATTATTAGACCGTTTATCATCGTGTGGGGTCTCGTAGTGTATGGTATCTGCATTCTGATTGAAGTGGCAATACCTCCTTTATTAGCCGGGCTTGTCTCCGTGGTTATCATAGAATACTTCGGCGAGAGAGCAATAAAGAGGTTCAAGGAAAATGACAAAGAAAAGTGACGGATGGTTAGAGCATCTCTATCACGCTTTGTGGTCAAGAATAGGAGGGCGCCCCTGGACCCATATCATCCGGGATAACCAGAAAAGGTGTCCCCTGCTCTGGCTAATCCTGTTCGGGGCGCTGGGCATAATCCTGGGGCATTTATTCTGGTGACCTGCCAAAGATTTACCAGGGTGTTTAAGAGGGGCTTTGCCCTGCTTAAACAGAATATTTCCCCTCTCCTATCCAGAGAATGGGGTGTTTAAGAGGGGTGAAATCCCTCTTCCAAAACTATCTCCCCCTCTCCTGTTTAGGAGAGGGGGATTAAGGGGGTGAGGTAGAATTGAGAAATTTATCATCAACATTATTAGCTACCCAGAAGGAAGTCAGTCATATCCCCTATATCAGGGTTAAAGCCTGTAACACCATTTCCGGGGTGGTCAGGCTGCAGTGGACAAGACTCTATTCTGGCTCGGAGGCTGATTACTTTCACGGGCTAACTATGCCTTCAGATGGCTCTATTATCCGGGTCAGGGTTACTCCCCCTGCCGATTCCAGGAAGCTCTACCGCCAGAGAGTAGCTAAACCCGACCCAGCATCTGACTTCAGCCAGTGGACTTATTGTAACCAGTATAACGTCGTTATCGTGACCTGCTGCTCCCTGGGGGCTGAGGTCAGTATATTCTGGATAAATAGTGACCGGGAGATTTACCGATTAAAGAGCACCGATTGCGGTGCTAACTGGGGGAGTCCGGAGCTTATTGATTACTCCCCGACTACCGCTGTCTATGGCATAGCTGCTGATTACAAGCCTAATGGCGATATGGCTCTGTTCTTTGCTGACCAGGCAACCCTCTATGTTAAAAAGTATATAAACAGCAGCTGGCAGGGTAAAGTCGCCTGGAATAAGACCACCGGTGATTTATCCGGCGTGGCTGTGGTCTATGATGGCGACTGGAACCTCCTTATCACCGGAAAGGATAGCGACGATAACTTTAAGCTGTGGTCGCTGGTCTACGGCGATGGCGGTGAGCTATCTTCCGGTGTCTGGTCAGACTTAAAGGAGCTTGCTTCAGCACCATCAGATGGTGATTTTGAATACCAACGGGTATTTATGAATAAGCCCGATGTTTACCGTTGCTTCTTTATTGAGAAGTTCAGCGGCACCCAGAGCTACAACCGCCCCTTCTGGTCGCACTCTGTCGTTGATACCAAGTTCATTGATAACCTGTGGCATGAACCAGCACCGTTTGAATTATCCAGTGAATATGGCGTGGCTATGGCTCACCACGGCGATTATTGCTGGCTGTCCACACCCTACGGCGTCTGGCAAGCTGAGCTAACCGAGAAAAACCCTGACTTAACCACTGATGTCCTCTCGTTACGGCAGGAGCTTACCGAAAGTCAGGGCAGGCTCACGGTTGAGCTAAACAACAACGATGGGCAGTATGCTTCCCCGGGCAGCGGTGAGCTTGAGCCCCTGGACATAGGTTGCCAGCTGGAGGTCAGCCCGGGCTATGTTACCTCCGAGGGGAATGAGGTCAGCTCAGGACCTGCCTTCTGGATTGCTGCCCATGAGCACACCAGCTCACCGGGTAAAGCCAGCCTTATGTTACATGCCAAAGATGGCTGGAGTTTGATTGAAAACTGGCGCGCCCGGCACCAGTTCCGATGGAATAAGGAAAGTGATACCCTGTGTGTTAAAGACATCCTCGCTTTTGTGCTGTCCAGGGTTGGACTAAAGCTGGAGGTCAACTCCCAGTCCTCAGTCATAACCAGCTATTATCCCGATTTCACCATCCACCCCGGCAACCGGGGTAATACTGTCATTAGCAAACTACTATCATTCGTCCCCGATATGCTGTTCATTGAGGGCAATAAAGCCTATTTGGTGAACCCACAGTCTTCGGATAGTTCCACCTATTCCTACGGCTCGTCCCACCCCATTTTGGACGGCAGGTACAGAAAAGGAGCCGGGGAGCTTAACCGGGTCCAGGTTGAGGGTTACAACCCGGAAACCAGTGAGCCGATAATTGTCGATTCCTTTAACTGGGATGAAGTAGCTAACCTTTATGACAGGCTGAGCCAGGTGGAGGACCGGAATATAGATACGGTGGCTAAGGCTCAAGCTCGGGGAGAAGCCTACCTCAGGAAGGCGGAAATAGAAACAGTGCGGGGCACACTCCATATTACGGTCAACTGTGGTCAGCAGTTATTTGATGTTGTTGATGTGACCGATAATCAAGTCGGCTTGTCTGGCGAGAAGATGAGGGTACTCGGGCTAATCCTGGTTTATAATCCCCGCCATGGAGAATATGAGCAGCGGTTATCGCTGGGGGCAGTATAGAGATTATCTACCTCACCCCCTTAATCCCCCTCTCCTAAGCAGGAGAGGGGGAAGATACTAAAGGAGAGTCTAAGAGAGGTTCTGCTTCTCTTACATAACAAAGGGGACAGGGTTCTAACAATATTTGAAGGAGGACTGAATACAATGAGTCTGAGGAAAGCAATATTGAAGAGTTTTAACTCCGGTGATTACACCGCCACCATTCAGCTAACTGGCAGCTATAAGGCTTATCTGGGAGGGGTGGCGGTGGCCAGAAATCTGCCGGCAGGAGAGATGGCTCTGGGAAGAAAGGTAGCAGTCATCTTTTTCGATGACCATAACCCTAAAGAAGCAGTGGTGGTAGCGGTTTATACTTAAGGATTTAACCGAACTTTAAGCCAGACCTATAATATTTAAGCCGCAGATTCCTCTTTCTCATCCAATAATAAATCCCAAAGCACAGTCCGGCTACAGCAATAGCTTCAATAACAGTAGAGAACTCGGGGATAGCGGTTGCATCGACATAGAAAGCATAACCCTCACTATACGAGGTGTCATCGGTTACTATATTCGTGTCTCCAGCGTCATACGATTCAGGGTCGTAAGTGCTAGGAGAATAGACTGTACAGTGCCAGTCCCCTCCCACATCAGGCGGACCAAAGACGTGTGCGCTCGAAAGCTTGCCATTTGGTGTTAGGGCTTTTTGAACCTCCGCCACCCGTTTATAACCTCCTTCATCCCAGTAGATAATCTTATAATCTTCATTCTTGATAAAACCCTCACCATACATGTAAACCGTGCATCTAGGCTCAGTGAAAGTATCAGATGGGACATTGTGGCTTGAGTCGCTATATGACGCCCATGACTGAGCATCCACCCTGTGAGCACCCACCCACAAAAACAAGACCAAGGAAGCTAAGATTACCACCAGTGCCAGTCTTTTCAATCCCCCCCCCCA
>DATKVW010000063.1:0-2479 GCA_035529875.1 Dehalococcoidales bacterium
CACCCTGTGCGTTCACCGCAAGGGGGCAACCAGAGCCTTCCCTGCCGGACACTCCGATGTTCCTGAGGTTTACCGGAGCATAGGTCAGCCAGTCCTTATCCCGGGAGATATGGGACGCTGTTCCTACGTAGCCCTGGGAACGGAGACAGCTATGAAGGAGACTTTTGGCTCTACCTGCCATGGTGCCGGCAGAATTCAGTCACGGTCAGCGGCTAAGCGCAGTCTTAGAGGTGCTGATGTGGCTAGGACACTGGCAGCTAAAGGGATTACCGTTAAGACGGGCAGTATTTCTTCACTGGCTGAGGAAGCATCCGAGGCTTATAAGAATGTAGATGAGGTGGTTGAGGTAACCCATAAGGCAGGCATCTCCCGTAAGGTAGTCAGGGCAATCCCCATGGGTGTAATTAAAGGATAGAAGAGTGTATTTTAAGAATGTTATTGAAGCCATAGGACATACCCCATTAGTAGAGTTGGCTCAATTGAGCCCGAATGGAAAGGTGAAAATTCTGGCCAAGCTGGAAGGGCTAAATCCCGGGGGTAGTGCCAGTATCAAAGACCGGGTGGCAAAGTACATGCTGCTGAAGGCGGAGCAGAGCGGGGAGCTAACCAAGGATAAGACTATCGTTGAAGCTACCAGCGGCAATACCGGGTTAGGTTTGGCTTGGCTGGGGCACAAGCTGGGTTACAGAGTAACCATTGTTATGCCGGATAATATCAGTCAGGAAAAACAGCAGCTGTTCCAAATCTACAACGCTGAGCTAATTCTTACCAAAGCAGAACATGGCACAAAAGGGACAGTGGACAAAGCCAGGGAGCTGGTTGCCCAGGATAAAAAATACTATATGCCTGACCAGTTCTCTAATCCTGCTAACCCGCTGGCTCATTATGAGACCACCGGGGTTGAAATAATAAACGACTTCCCCTACGATAAAATCGATGTTTTAATCGCCGGTATCGGCACCGGGGGTACTATTGTTGGCATCAGCCGGCGACTGAAGGAGAAGTATCCCGATATTAGAGTAATCAGTGTCCAACCGCCGCCGGGTGATACTATCTATGGTTTACTAAGTGCTGGCGAAGATTTTATGCCGTCTATCCTGGATTTGAGCCTTATTACCGAGAGGGCTACTGTTACCAGCCAGCAGGCGGCTGAAGCCACGGCACAGCTTCTGGAGAAGGAAGGGGTTTTTGCCGGACTATCCTCCGGAGCAGTAGTTCACCAGGCGATTAAGGTTGCCAGCGAGATGGATGGGGGTAATATAGTAGTGGTGCTAGCCGATGGAGGATGGAAATACTTGAGTCACAACTTCTGGACCAGAGCCAAGTAAATATGAATAATAGCCCATCAGCCCAAATTTACCTGAAAGCACCCTCCCAAAAAGGCACCGTATCACTGGAAGAAGCCATCACTCAAAGAAGGTCATTAAGAAATTTTTCCTCTGAATCTATCTCCCAATCGCAGCTATCCCAGATACTCTGGTCGTCTCAGGGCATCACTGATGCCCAAGGCAGATATAGAGCTGTCCCCAGTGCCGGTGCTATCTATCCCCTGGAAATCTTTATTGCTTGTGGCGAAAATAGCGTTGAGGGAATAGACGATGGTGTCTACCACTATAATCCCACCAGTCATTCGTTAAGCTTACACCATAAAGGCGAGATAAGATTAGAGCTAGCCAGAGCAGCACTGAACCAGGAGTACATTTATCAGGCTCCGCTGGATATAGTGATTTGCGCTCTGTATGAGCGGACAACCTGGGGTTACGGGAGCCGTGGGGAAAGGTATGTGCATATAGAAGTGGGGCACATTGGACAGAACATTTACCTTCAGGCTACTGCTCTCGGTCTGGCAACAGTAGCCATCGGTGCCTTTTATGATGAGCAGGTAAGACAGGTTCTGCGGCTAGATATACAGTATAAACCGTTATATATCATGCCGGTGGGTAAGCCAAGTGTTTAATTGACCTCACCCCCCCAAAGTAAATTCTGAATCCTAATTTCTAAATCCTAAACTTAAACGCCTTTTGTTTTTGGGGTTTTGGTAATTGGTGTTTTGAATCTGTTTAGGGTTTCGTGCTTGGAATTTTGGATTTCACTACAGGGTTTGCCCCCTATGTACTGGTTAGCAACCTACCCCCTTAATCCCCCTCCCTTACCAGGGAGGGGGAAAATAAATCTAAGAGGGGCTAACGCCCCTCTTAGATACCCTGATTAAATGAACTCCTACTATTAAAGAGTAGGAAAATTAGTCAATAAGAAAAGGCTTCGCCTCTCTCTGACTCTCCTTCAGTATTTTTCTTTATCAAGGAGAGGGGGAAATAGTCTTACAAGAGAGGCTAACGTCCCTCCTAGACACTCCTTGTTAAATAAGCTCCTATCATCAAAGAAGGAAGATAGTTTTAGAGAGGGGATAGGTTGCCAGGTAGTATCAGATAGGTCAGCTCGAGATTAGTGCCATTACTTTGCTGGATTCTTGCCCCTG
>DATKVW010000064.1:0-2987 GCA_035529875.1 Dehalococcoidales bacterium
TACAAGCTCACCCCACAGCGCCGAGCCGTGATACGAACCATTGCCGCCGGCCAAGACCACCTCACCCCTATTGAGATATACGAGAAAGTGCACCAAGACCACTCTAACATCGGACTGGTGACCATTTATCGCACCCTTGAGCTACTCGCCAAACTGAAGCTTATCTGTGAGTTACACGCCGGAAATAACTGTCCCAGTTACACCATCGGTGCCGAGGGACACCATCACCACCTTACCTGTAATCACTGCGGTAAAGTCATTGACTTCACCGGTTATGACCTTACCAACTTGGAACAACGGCTAACTCTGGAGACCGGATTTAAGATTGACAGCCACCTGCTTGAGTTTACCGGTCTCTGCCAGGTCTGTCAAAAGGAAGCAACCTAGAAATATATTAAACACTTTATTTAGTCAATATGTTTTATAGCTTATTAATGAAAACAATCTTCAACTGGTTATTGAAAAAATGATTAAACGAATATCTACCGAACTTGCCAGGCACATCCCCTTCACTTCCTTAGGGGCTATTACCGGGATTATCTTCATGGTTATTATAGTCCTGGGTAAAGTTCCCACCCAGATATCTCATACAGCTTTTTACACCCTGCACCCGCTCCATGTGGTCCTGAGCGCTCTGGTAACTACTGCTATGTACAAAAAATATAGCTCGGGCAAAATTTGGGCAGCAATCCTAGTTGGTTATACCGGCTCCATCGGCATCGCCACCATAAGTGACGCTATAATCCCGTATTTAGGAGGTTCCCTGCTTGGTATCAACATGGGGCTTGAGGTTCCCTTTATTGAAAAATGGTGGCTGGTAAATCCGATGGCACTAGTCGGCATTGCCATTGGTTACTGGAAACCGACTACCAAATTTCCGCACTACGGTCATGTATTATTAAGCACCTGGGCATCATTGTTCTACTTTACTGCCTTTGGGGTAGCTTACTGGATTCCCCTGCTCCCTTTCATCTTCTTGTTCCTATTTATTGCCGTTTGGACTCCTTGCTGCCTGAGTGACATAGTCTTCCCCCTTCTATTCACTAAAAAACAAGTTGCCTCTCCAGTAGATATACCATATAATCATCATCACTAGGGAGGAAAATAAAATTAAGCTTCGCATCACCACCTTAAGTGAAAATACTGCTGGTTCAGGGAGCTTCCTGGCAGAATGGGGATTGAGCATCCTGATAGAAACAGACGAGGTGAATGTTCTGCTGGATACGGGAAGAAGCATCTCTGCTAGCTATAATGCTGATACCCTCGGCATTGACCTGAGCCAGATTGATAAGCTCGTCCTGAGCCACGGGCATGACGACCACACCGGTGGGCTACGCCATATCCTGCGCAAGATGAGGAAAAAGGTAGAAATAATAGCTCACCCTGATATATGGGCAGCTAAATACGTTCGCCACCATGGCGAAGCGGAGAGATATATTGGCATACCCTTTCAGCGTCCAGAGCTGGAAGGCCTCGGGGCTAACTTTAACCTGACCACAAAACCAGTAAAAATAACCGAGAATATAATGACCACGGGCGAAGTTCCCATGGTAACTGATTATGAAGAGATAGACCGCGACCTGTTTGTAAAAGAAGCTACCGAGTGGCAGCCTGACAAACTCCTGGATGACCAGGCGCTCATTATAAATACCGAGCCAGGACTAATTGTTATCCTTGGCTGTGCTCACCGCGGCATCATCAACACTCTATACCATGCTCAACAGCTTACCGGGGTAAAAAGGATATATATGGTAGTGGGAGGCTGTCATCTCACGGATGCCTCCAAGAAGCGAATATCAGAGACAATCGCTGCTTTGAAAGAGCTAAGAGTTCAGCGGTTGGGCGTCTCACACTGCACCGGTATGCCGGCAGCTTTGGCTATGGCGCAAGAGTTCGGCGACAGGTTCTTCTTCAATAACGCTGGCACTATTATCAACCTGTAAAAGGAGTCACTGACGAATCTTTCAGTTCAACTAGCACCCAAACACCGGCAGGGCTTACGGTTAGCCAGCCCGGTAATGACCGCCTCGGGCACCTGTGGCTACGGGACAGAGCATAGCCATCTATTTGATATCCAGAAGCTCGGCGCTGTCGTGTGCAAGGGAACCACCCTTAAACCCAGAGAGGGCAATCCTCAGCCCAGAATCGCCGAAACCGCCTGTGGTGTGCTTAATGCCATCGGGCTACAGAATATCGGGGTTGATGCTTTAATTAAGGAAATGGCACCAGTCTGGGCAGGCTGGAAGGTGCCGGTCATCGTTAATATTGCCGGCGAAACTATAGACGATTACGCCAAGGTTGCCGCTAAGCTGGACGGAGTGGCTGGAGTTAGCGCCATTGAAGTTAACATCAGCTGCCCCAATATTAAGACCGGCGGGGCTGAGTTCGGGGCAACCCCCAGGTCAGCCGCTGAGGTAACCGCCGCCGTCAAAAAAGCCACCTCACTGCCCCTACTGGTTAAGCTAACCCCGAACACCAGCGACATCGCCAGGGTAGCTTTAGCTGTGGCTGAAGCCGGGGCGGATGCTATCACCGCCATCAATACCCTGAAGGGCATGGTTATTGATATTGCCCGGCGCCGCCCCTTATTGGGCAATATCACCGGAGGCTTATCCGGTCCGGCGATAAAACCGGTAGCCCTAAATATGGTGTATGAAATAGCCGGTGCCGTTGACCTCCCCGTTATCGGCTGTGGCGGCATTATTACTGCCAGCGATGCCATTGAGTTCATTATGGCTGGAGCCAGCGCTATACAGGTAGGCACTGCCGGTTTTACTGACCCTCAGGCTCCGCTCAAGGTTCTAGAAGGGATAGAACAATTTATGCTTAATGAGGGCATAAAAGATATAACCGACCTCATTGGCGCTGCCCGATGCTAACCAACATACGAGTTTAGCAGGCACAGAAACACCTGAGGCAACCACGGCCTCAATCGACTGTACAAGTAATGCACTTACCCCGCTTTCCTGTAAGCAGAAGAGCCGATA
>DATKVW010000065.1:0-2302 GCA_035529875.1 Dehalococcoidales bacterium
AAAATATAGTCGCCAGTATGACATGGGGCGGTGAAGTGGTTGAAATTGCATCCCCCGAGATATACGAAGGTATGAAGAGGGGTATGATTGATGCCTGCAATAAACCTCTTGCCCAGATGCTTACAATGAATATGTATGAAGTTAGTCCCTATCTGGCTGTACCCAAGATAGGTTTCACCATGCTGGCGGCAACCATGAACATGGACACCTGGAATAATAAGCTAACGCCCGAAATTCGGAATGTGATAACAAACCTTAATCTGGAACTTCCCAAGAAGGCGGCTGAGATTGGCGCTCAGGATGATGTCAAGTTCATGGAGCAAATAAAAGCCAAAAATGTAACCATCAGCACCTTACCCGAGGCGGATTTGGCTAAAGCCACGGAAATGGTGCAGTTTCTCTGGGACCAGTGGGCTGACGACCTGAACAGCAGAGGCTTACCGGGAACAGATTTGAAGAACAAATACTTGGGATGGTTGACACAGGGTCCACCCAAGTAAAACATTCTAACAGAAAGCCTCTTAGACAATTAACCCAGAGGTGGCGTAGTTCTCAAGACTTTGCTCACCTCTGGGTGTGTGATTGCGCCTGGTTCGAAGGGTCATGAGCGCTACAAGGTAGTGCCTTGTCTCAATGATTTTCAAGGAGGGTAATCCACCATCAACAGTAATTCACGTGTAGAGCAAGAAACCGGCGCAAGTGAGCCTCTGGGACAAGTAATGGGCTCAATCGCCAGAGCCAGCGCCTGGGTTGGGGCAGTTGCCTGTATTGTTTTGATGGCCCTGGTAGTCGCTAATGTGATTTTACGTTTTACTTGGAAATCGATACCCGGGACACTGGATGTTACCGAGTCTTTGATGTTGGTGATAACCGTCATGATGCTCGCTTACACCCAAATAAAACGCGGGCATGTTAAAGTTGAATTCTTCACCAACTTTTTACCGGCAAAACCCCGCCAGGGTCTGGGGCTTTTCACTCTAATATTAGCTCTGGGTTTTACGACATTCCTGACCTGGCAAAGCTGGAGAGTAGCGCTGCTCGCCCTGAGAATCCAGGACGCTTCAGGCACACCGCCATTTATACCTTTCTATCCAGCCAAGCTAATTCTGGCTATAGGCATCTCTATCCTGTGCCTTCAGCTTATATTTGATGTCTGGCAAGAAACAGCCAAATTATTTCGCCGAAGAACTGGGGAAACCCTCGCGGCGAGTTCGGAAAACCGGTAGGGAGATGAGATGGACCCGACACTGGTAGGAATATTAAGTATTGTTGGAATGCTGGTATTCCTGGTTATTGGGTTACCGGTTGCCTTTGCCATGGGTCTGGCTGGTTTCCTGGGTTTTGTTTATTTGAGCGGCACTAACACAGCCTTTGGGGTTTTATATAACCTCCCCTATCGTACTATCAGCAGCTGGTTATTCAGCGTTATCCCCATGTTTATTTTGATGGGTGACTTCGCTTTTTACAGCGGTATCACCTCTGAGCTTTTCTCTGCCGCCCGGAAATGGCTGGGGCGTATCCCCGGAGGATTGGCAGTAGCTACCATAGCTGCGGCAGCCGGCTTTGCGGCTACTACCGGTGCCGCTATGGCTTCAGCCGCAGCCATGACCAGGATAGCGGTCCCCGAAATGGAGAAAGCCGGTTATCAGAGGAAGATGGCCCTGGGCACGGTGGCCATAGGTGGCACTCTGGCAGGGATAATCCCGCCCAGCGTCGGACTGGTAATATTTGGTATACTTACCGAGACCTCTATCGCCCGTCTGCTTATCGGTGGTATTTTACCAGGTATTTTAATCGCGGCTTTGTTAATGCTTTTCACGATGCTGAGGGTGATGAGGAACCCCGCTCTGGCACCCATGGTCCAAGAAAACATCGCTTTAAGGGAAAAGCTTAATTCTCTCAAGGGGGTTTGGGGAGCCCTGGTCCTTTTCCTTTTTGTTATGGGGGCACTTTACACTGGCATCACCACACCCACCGAGGCGGCAGCCGTAGGCGCTTTTGGAGCGCTGGTGATAGCTTTAGCCAAGAGGAATCTTAACAGAGGTAATTTTAAGGAAGCTCTGTTTGATACCGGGCGGACGACAGCCATGATCATGTTCATCTTCGTGGGAGGGATGATATTCAGCCGGTTCCTTACCTTTACCAACCTCCCACAGCAGTTCGTAGCTCTCATCGAAAATGTTGGCATGCATCCGGCAGTATTTATCGTTGCTATCACGGTTATGTATGTCATACTGGGAATGTTTATAGACCAGACTTCAATGACCCTAATAACCATTCCAATAATCTTCCCGGTAGTGGT
>DATKVW010000066.1:0-6206 GCA_035529875.1 Dehalococcoidales bacterium
GGATTGGTCGCTGCTGCCGATTTGGCTAAGCTTGGGCATAGCGTTAACCTCTTTGAGGCATTGCATGTGGCTGGCGGGGTGCTAATGTATGGTATCCCCGAGTTCAGGATGCCTAAAGAAATTGTGCAGGCTGAGGTTGACTATGTCGCTTCTCTGGGGGCAAAGATTGAACTGGATTCTGTGGTGGGTAAGACGGTAACAATAGATGAATTACTAAGTAGTGGTTATCACGCTGTTTTCCTGGGCACCGGTGCCGGGGCACCCATGTTTATGAATATCCCCGGTGAGAACCTTAATGGTATCTATTCAGCCAATGAATTTCTGACGCGGGTTAATCTGATGAAGGCATATAAGTTTCCTGAGTATGATACGCCGGTGACGGTGGGTAAAAGGGTAGCGGTGGTTGGTGGTGGTAATGTGGCGATGGACGCCTCACGGTGTGCCCTCCGGCTTGGTGCTGAGGAGGTGTATATTGTCTACCGGCGGTCGGAGGCAGAAATGCCGGCGCGGCGTGAGGAAGTGGAGAATGCTATGGAGGAGGGCATCCAGTTTAAGCTGCTGACCAATCCCAAGCGATTTCTGGGCAACGAGCAGAACTGGGTGGTCGGTATGGAGTGCTACCAGATGGAGCTGGGGGAGCCTGATGAGAGCGGTCGGCGCCGCCCCATCCCCAAGCCGGATTCCGAGTTCATTATTGACATTGATACCGCCATATCGGCTCTGGGCACCCGTCCCAACCCCATTATCCCGTCCACCACCGAGGGACTGGAAACCACCAAATGGGGCACCATTGCCACCGATGAAGCAACGGGCAGGACAAGCAAGAAGGGGGTCTGGTGCGGCGGCGATATGGCAACCGGCGCTGCCACCGTAATCAGCGCCATGGGCGCCGCCAAACGCGCCGCAGCCGATATAGATGAGTATTTGAGGGGATAGGGGTTTCTTCAATATTTCCAGTTATACCTAAATGAGTATTCATTTCGCTATAACCACCGTAAGGATAAGATGCCCATGTTCAAGATAATGTTAGACCAAATAACTACTTATTAACTCGGTGACTGGCTTTTTTGAGTGCCTTTTCAAAATCAATCTTGGTGAAAATATCTTCCCCTTCTAAAGTTACTGGGATAATATCCTCCTCAAATTCTTTAGTGGTTACTGTTTGGTTAGTAATTGATGGCTGAAAATGTATAATTGTCTGCTCTGAATATGAAGGAACAAAATATGCCCCTTGCCCCACTTGACGAATCTTCATTATCTTCCTCCTTCTAAAAAGAATCGGCGTAGACGCTGATTCAAATCCTCATTGGATTGATGTATTGCTGTGATCTCCTCTGTTGTAAGTTCCCTATAACCATCAACAGGAGTTATCTCCGCTATGTGTATAGTTCCTCCCACTTTGGGGTCTTGTGATGCTGTCTCGGCAATTAGATATTCTGTCAAGGACTTTGCTTGGTCGGTAGAGATAGATGGCTCATAATAACGGTGCACTAAATACACTGCATATTGTGGTATACCAGATAAACAAGGTATATGCCCGAATAATTGTGGCGCGAAATTCGCTTGGCTATTAAGTAAGTATATCATTGGCACTGGTTCTTGACCACTAGGAAATCTATATCCCGCTAAAGTTAACAACACACCAGGTCGTTGAGATGGTTGAATACTACCAAACCATTCAGTGAAACATTCTGCTGAGTGTTGTCTCACTTGTGCCATAGCATCATCAATATTGTTAGAATTATCCCCCACACCCCGTTTTTGGAGTTCATCTAAAAGCACTGAACCCATTTCACTAGCTCCCGCAACTCCAATGCCACAACAACCTAAAGGAAATAGTTTCTGATAAGTATCGTTGATAGCCGTCAACCCACGGGGGTCGCCAATTGTTCCACGACTATCCGCCCCCAAAATAATCGCATCTATCGCCTTCATGCCTACAATTAGAGTCATATCTTCCTTCCCCTTTTGAAATTTCAGGGAGCGTTAGCATATCACTTATTTTAGTTCTAGTCAAGTTCTTCACCTTTCACCTTACATATTATACCACACGCTATCGTATCCGAATATCGTTATAATTTAACTTATTTGTCAGGTGTGTTTAAGAGGGGCGGTAGCCCCTCTTAGTGAAGGTTTCCCCTTAACACAGTTTGATTAGGAATGCTCAGGCTAACATCTCTAAAACACCGTACAATATCGGTCATAAGACAATCATCTTTATCTTGAATATCTATCAGGAACCAAATAAAAAACTTGGCATAGTCCACCTGCTTGAAAGCGGGAGCATCTATTTGATTTAATAAATGGTTCAAACTTATATTTTTTGCTTCATTATGGGTTATAATATTTGTAAGGTTCTTTGTCTTCTTTAGACCTTCTGAGCATGACTGACTTGATAAGATTGCTGAGAGCCGCAGTCACAGGCCTGGAGTCATATATGGCACCTTTCTGCTCTTTTAACCAGTTCATAACTTCTGTACTAGTCCGTGGTTCTTTAAAATAGTCCTCACTAATTAGTGTCCGAATTCTCCCAAGGCAAGACGGTGCGTGGTTCGATTTTCGAGTTCGTTTAGGAGCTTCCTCCTTCGTTTTGAGCTCGCATTTGGGCGAAAGGGCTGATTGCCCTTTACTAGCATCAGGGTAATATAAGTTAAGATATTTCTCTACAAACTTTAGTGGCCCCTCCAATTCAACAATTCCCTCTTTAGCATTAATAGTTACCTTAACTGTGTCCATACTTGTACCTCCTATAAACGGTGACTTGTGCCTTCTGCAATAAGGGACATTTCCAGTTTCTTTACATATTACACTACCCAGCATCGTATCCGAATATCACTATACTGTAATCTATTTGTCAGGGGAATTCAAGAGGGGCGGCAGCCCCTCTTTTAAAATATTTCCCCTTCCCCTTTATCAAAGGGGAAGGGGATTAAGGGGATAGGGTTACCTGAGAAATAGATTCCCCCTCCCTTACAAGGGAGGGGGATAAAGGGGGTAGGTTGCTAGCCAATATCCAGGTGGACAAACTCAGTAGGAGTTAAAGGAGGCAATCTTATTCATCGGCTCCCTGCTGTGTGGTCGCCCCAGCTTTTCCCGGTCGTAATAGCCCAGTGCTATCAGGACATCTATCTTTTTCTCCTGCGGGATATTCAATACTGATTTTACCGCCCGTTCATTAAACCAGCCTATCCAGCAGGTGCCAAGTCCCAGTTCCTCAGCCTGAAGGACAAAATGCTCGCCGGCTATCCCTATGTCAATAAGGTAATATTTGGTGCTTCGGAACATCCCACCGATTCTGGCTAAAAATTTGGACTTTTCCGAGATAATGACGACCATAACCGGTGCCATTTTGCAGAAGGTATTCATGGAATATATGCCTCGGAAAGCAGACTCACACAGCTTGTCCTTTAACTGCCTATCATCCACGACGATAAATTTCCACGGTTGCGAATTGCAGGCGGAGGGGGCTAGCCTGGCCGCCTCCAGGCACATCATTATCTTTTCTCGCTCAACAGGCTTGTCCAGGAAACGCCTGACGCTTTTTCTGTGTTTTATCAAGTCTAACAGAGCCATAATGCTGTTCCTCTCCTTCACTTTCGGTAGCTATACCCTGATACCCAATCCTAGTTTTGAAAGGTATCTTTGTCAAGAGCGCGTTTATCACGAAGTCGATACTAAAGGAGAGTCAAAGAGAGGCGAAGCCTCTCTTGAAAAATAAATTCCCCCTGCTTAAAGGGAGTAATCTCAATATAGAGGATGTTTAAGAGGGGCGTTAGCCCCTCTTTATGAAGTTTTCCCCTTCCCCTTATTAAGGGGAAGGGGATTAAGGGGATAGGGTTACCTGAATAGAAAATTTAAAGGGGGTAGGTTGCTAGCGAATATCTAAGGGGGTGAGGTAGATTTTAATCTGGTTTTTGGCAGCTCTTTCTTTCCACCCTCCCGCCCTCGGGAGCGTCTTTGGATTCTATATCTCTAATCCCCTTCTTTTTAACCGGAAATTCTAGTAGAATATCCCTGAAATGAGACAGGATGTAACCCCCGTCCGACAGCAATACCTCAGAATCAAGCGGAAATACCCTGAAGTTATTGTCTTCTTCCGCCTCGGCGATTTCTACGAGACCTTTGATGAGGATGCTAAACTTACCTCACGGGAGCTTGATATTGTCCTCACCTCCAGGGAGATGGGCAAGGGACACCGCGTGCCGTTAGCCGGTATTCCCTATCACGCCCTGGACAACTATCTGGCGAGGCTTATCAACCGGGGTTATAAGGTGGCTATCTGCGAGCAGGTAACTAAACCCGGCGAGACAAGGGGCTTAGTCCAGCGGGATGTGGTGCGGGTGGTAACGCCGGGCACGGTGGTTGAGCCCAGCTTACTTGACAGCAAGACCAACAATTATCTGGTCAGCCTGGCTTTGGGGGAAGAGGGGGTGGGCATTGCCTATGTTGACATAACTACCAGCGAGTTTGCTGTTACCCAGGTGCCATCTTCGCGGGCTACCGCCGAACTGGAACGACTCAAGCCCTCGGAGATTGTTACTGCCAGCAGTGCCGAGTTATCCCCTTTAGTGTTAACCGTCCCGGTTACCCGACTTGACGATTACCTGTTTGAGCTGGAGGTAGCCCGGCAGACACTGCTTGACCATTTTGGCGTGGCTACTCTTGACGGCTACGGTTGTGCCCAACTGCCCCTGGCAATAATGGCAGCCGGCGCTATTATCCACTATCTCCAGGAAACACAGAAGGGGGTTCTGGGACAGCTAACCCGGCTTTCCGCCTACTCTACGGACTCCTTTATGGCGCTGGATGTAAACACCCAGAAAAACCTGGAGCTTTTCCAGAGCAGTCGCTGGGGGACAGCCGGTAGCTCACTGCTGTCGGTTATTGATTTGACCAAAACAGCGATGGGGAGCCGGTTGTTAAAGCGGTGGCTGGGTCAGCCTCTGGTTGACATAACCGAACTGACCAAGCGGCAGGATGCCATCAGCTGGTTCAGTGAGAATACTTTAGCTCGCAGTCAGACGGTTTCTTTGCTGAACGAGACGGCTGACCTGGAGCGATTGATTAATCGGGTGCGGGGTAATGTCGCTATCCCCCACGAGTTGATAAGCCTCAAGCATAGCCTGGAGGTTATTCCCAAGCTGATAGAAGTAATTGAATCGGTCGAGGACGGCAGCGCTATCGTTTGGCTCAAGAACGAACTCAAGCCCTGCCCCGATGTAGTTGAGTTGATTTCCGGGGCAATAGCGGAACCGCCTTCATCGGCGCTGGGAGAGGGGGGTGTCGTCAGGGATGGTTTTTCCGAGGAACTGGATAACCTTCGCCTCTCCACTAAGAATGCCAGGCAGTATCTGGCTGACCTGGAGCGGCAGGAACGGGACAGTACCGGCATCAGGTCGCTGAAGGTGGGGTTTAACAAGGTCTTCGGCTACTATATTGAAGTGTCCAAGCCCAACCTGGGTCAGGTGCCTCAGCACTATATCAGAAAGCAGACGCTGGTGGGTGGTGAGCGCTTTATTACCCCGGAGCTAAAAGAATATGAATCAATGATTTTGAATGCCCGGGACCGGATTAGCGAGCTTGAGTCGGAGCTATTTCACCGGGTATGCGGGCAGATAGCTACCGCCGGCGAACGAATTTTAGCTTTAGCCAATGCTCTGGCTAATCTGGATGTCTTCTCCAGTTTAGCTGAAGTAGCCATGCGCTATAGCTATGTCCGACCCAAACTGACCGTGGATGATAAGATAGTTATTACTCAGGGGCGACATCCGGTGGTGGAGAGGAGTCTGGTTGACACCAGCTTTGTGCCCAACGATACCTGCCTGTCCAATGATGACACCCAGCTTATCATTCTTACCGGTCCCAATATGTCGGGCAAGTCCACCTATCTGCGGCAGGTCGCTTTAATCGTGCTTATGGCGCAGATTGGCAGCTTTGTCCCCGCCGATTCAGCCACTATCGGTCTGGTTGACCGCATCTTTACCAGGATTGGTGCCGGGGAAGACATTGCCTCCGGTCAGTCCACCTTTATGGTGGAGATGGTGGAATCGGCTAACATTCTGAATAATGCCACCCCCCGTTCGCTGATTATCCTTGACGAGATTGGGCGGGGCACCAGCACCTATGACGGGCTTTCCATCGCCCGGGCCGTCGCCGAGTATATCCATAACTACCCCAGGCTTGGCGCCAAGACCCTTTTTGCCACC
>DATKVW010000067.1:0-3174 GCA_035529875.1 Dehalococcoidales bacterium
CTTATTGTCCTGAGCTACAGGGTTGCTATACTCAGGGGGAGACCTTTGAGGAAGTCGTCAAGAATATAAAAGATGCCATAAAGCTACATGTTGAGGATAGATTAGCCAATAACGAGCCCGTTACAACTTCAGAGATTGTCAGCCTCTCCACTGTAGAGGTAACGGCGTGAGTCAGAGGTTACCCAGGGTTACCGCTGACGAAGTAATACGAGTAATAGAAAAGGCAGGCTTTACGCTAGCACGACAGAGCGGTAGTCACAAAATCTATAAAAGTTCAGCGGGCAAAAGAGTTACCGTCCCGTGTCATAGGAGAAAGGTTTTACATCCTAAGGTGCTAGCGAGCATATTAAAGGATGCTAACCTCAGTAGAGAAGAGTTCAAGAACCTTTTAGCGGGGTATTAGTGATTAAACAAAAACTTGTAGATATGTTAACGCAGGCGGCACGCCAGGCCCAGGAATCGGGCAAATTGCCTTCGGTTGCTTTGCCTGAGGCTACCATTGAGCGTCCTCAAAATCCAGAGCACGGCGACTACGCCTCAAGCCTTCCCTTGAAATTAGCCCGGGCGACGGGAGTTAACCCGCTGACTATAGCCGGTGACATGGTCAAGCTTATGGCTCCCACCCCCGAGATTGACAGTATTGTCGCTGCCCCACCGGGGTTTATCAATTTCACCCTTAAGAGCGACTGGCTGACCCAGCAGGTGGACGCCATCCTTGACGCTGGTGATGCTTATGCTGATATTGACCTGGGGCGGGGTAGCCGGGTGCAGCTGGAGTTTGTCAGCGTTAACCCGACCGGTCCGCTTCATGTGGGGCATGGACGCGGTGCTATTCTGGGCAGTACTTTAGCCAATGTTTTAACCTCTGCCGGCTACAAAGTGGAGACGGAATACTACATCAATGATGCCGGCAGTCAGATAGATGCCTTTGCTCGCTCCCTCTATATTCGTTATCAACAATGTCTGGGTGTTAACGCTGAGATGCCGGCTGATGGTTACCTCGGCAGCTATATGGTTGACCTGGCTAAAGAGGTCATTACCGAGGAAGGGGACAGGTTTCTGACTCTGCCGGAACAGGAAGCAGTATCGCAATTGGGCCAGCTCGGCCTGGGGAAAATTATGAAGCAGATAAAGAGTGACCTTGAGCTGCTAGGGGTAAGGTTTGATGTCTGGTTCAGTGAGCAGAGCCTTTTTGAGCAGGGTCAATACCAGAAAGCAATGTCGCTTCTACGCGACGGGGGCTATATTGGCGAGAAGGAGGGCGCTACCTGGTTTATCTCTACCGCTCTGGGTGAAGATAAAGACAATGTGGTGGTGCGCAGCGATGGTTCTCCCACCTATTTTGCCTCTGACATTGCCTATCACTATAACAAGTTTGTGGAGCGTAAGTTTGACCAGGTGATTAATATCTGGGGGGCTGACCACCAGGGGCATATATCCCGGATGAAGGCAGTAATCGGTGCCCTGGGCATAGACCCGGAGCAATTGCGGATAATAATCTCTCAGATGGTGACGCTACGTCGCGGTGAGGAGCTGGTCCGTGTTTCCAAGCGTAGTGGCGATATTATCACCCTGCGTGAGGTGGTGGATGAGGTGGGAGCGGATGCCTGCCGCTTTTTCTTCCTCTCCCGCACCGCCGATGCCCAGATGGACTTTGATTTGGAGTTAGCCAAAAAGGAGTCGCCGGAAAACCCGGTTTACTATGTCCAGTATGCCCATGCTCGTATCGCCAGTATTCTTCACCTAGCTCAGGAGAGTGAAATTGACTGCAGCGACGGAGATATTTCCCTGCTGACTACTGAGCCGGAGCTTACTTTAATACGCAAGATGTTACTTTTACCCGAAATTGTTGAGACTATAGCCCATACCCTGGAGCCTCACCACCTTACCTATTATGCTCAGGATTTGGCTACCGTCTTCCATAGCTTTTACAAGCAGTGCCGGGTCGTATCTAAAGATGTGCCATTAACCAGGGCTCGTCTCAAGCTGGTGAAGGCAGCCAAGCTTGTTCTGGCTAAAACTCTTAGCCTTATGGGAATGACCATACCGGAAAGGATGTGAAATGAAGCGTCGTGTTTTTTCAGGAACTCGTCCTACAGGCAGACAACATCTGGGGAACTATCTGGGAGCGCTGCAAAATTATGTGAACCTCCAGGACGAGTATGATTGTGTATATTGTATCGTTGATATTCATGCTTTAACCTCATTGGAGGATACCAGTGAGTTGCAAAGGAATATCCATGAAATGATGCTTGACTGGCTGGCGGCTGGTCTTGACCCTCAAAAAAGCATTCTTTTCGTCCAGTCCCATGTCCCCGAGGTGATGGAGCTACATACTCTGCTGAGTATGGTTACCCCACTGGGCTGGCTGCTGCGGGTGCCTACTTTTAAGGAGAAGGTAAAACTTCAGCCGCAGAATGTAAACTACGGTCTGGTGGGCTATCCGGTTCTGATGACGGCGGATATTGTGCTTTATAAGGCTGAGTTTATCCCGGTGGGTGAAGACCAGTTACCCCATATAGAACTAGCCAGGGAAATTGCCCGCCGCTTTAATAACCAGTTTGGTGAGACCTTCCCTGAGCCTGAAGCCAAGCTTACCTCGTTCCCCCTGGTGTTAGGGCTGGATGGCAGTGATAAGATGAGCAAGCAGGCTGGCAATGATATTGAGCTGGCTATTTCCCCACAGGAAACTCTGGAGCGGGTAATGACCGCAGTCACCGACCCGGCTCGTCGCTACCGTGATGACCCCGGACATCCCGAGATATGCAACATTTACCGACTTCATGGGTATTTTAGCCCGTTCCAGTTAGATGATATCGCTGACCAGTGTCGCTCGGCAAAGATAGGCTGTGTTGATTGCAAGAGGATTCTGGCGGAAGGGATTAACGCTGCCCTGGCTCCTTTCCGGGAACGGCGGGCGCAGCTAGCTGCCAACCCGCAGTATATAGCTGATGTTCTCGCTGATGGAGCTCAGCGTGCCCGGAGTATTGCTCGAGAGACCCTTAAAGAAGTCAAGCAAAAAATGGGTCTTATATAGTTTACCTCACCCCCTTTAGTTTTTATATGGTAACCCACCCCCTTTATCCCCCTCCCTTAGATTAAGGAAGGGGGAATTTGTTGTATAAAAGAGGCTTCGCCTCTCTTTGATTTCCCCTTCATAAAGAGAGGGGGAAA
>DATKVW010000068.1:0-4287 GCA_035529875.1 Dehalococcoidales bacterium
AGCCAGGTGCAATCAAATCGTTGGTCAACTAGCTCGCGTAACATAGCCGCTCCTTCGGGATTGTGCGAATGGAGCACCTGTACTCGCAATGCACTGCCAGGCGCGTGCTGGCGGGTCATCAGGTTAACTAACCCGATGACCGCATTCTTGAACGTTCGTGCCCGGCCAAGTTGCACATAAGTTCCATTCACCTTTTCCACCCCGATTAGCGGCTTGATATGCAGCACTGAGGCTATTAACCCTTTCATATGACTTATGCGTCCACCATGAATCAAGTAATTGAGTTCTTTCAGGGTGTATATGCTCTCGCTGGCAGCACCGATACGCTCCATCAAAGCCAGAGTTTGGTCTTTCGACCAACCAGCTTTTAGTGCTCGGGCGGCTGCCTCTACTTGCCATCCCGCTGCAGCAGACAAGGTCTTGGTGTCAACGTGGGTAATGTTCGCCTCCGGTACCAGTTTTGCTCCTGCTTGAGCGGCGTTGAACGTGCCGCTCAGACCTGAAGTCATGTGAATGGACAGAATGTCCGGGTCGGTGGTCGCCAACCGCCGATAAGTCTCGGCAAAATCTCCCGCCGAGGGCTGCGATGTGATAGGAAGGCTGTCGGTCGCGGCCAGCAAGCGATAGAATTCGTCCGGTTGGATATCCACGCTTTCGCGGTAGGATCTGCCTTCAAGGGTAACGATGAGAGGCACAACATGAATGTTCTGTTCGGCTGCTTGCTCAGGGGATAAGCATAGGTCTGTTCCACTATCGGTTACAATTTGCATTTCTACTCTCCTTTGTTAACCGGTCGCATCCTCAGTTACCATTTCGAAACAGCGGTCTTACTATAGCTCTCCTTATACCCTGATTTCTCTCATTGCCATTGTAGCAGAAATGGAGTCAGGTAGATAACTAACCTCTTTGTGTCTAACCTTGTAGAGCAATTAGGTCTAGTGCTAGAATGGGCTTACCGCAGGAAGGAAGTATGCCGTTAGATTCCATAATTGTCAAAGGGGCTCGGGAGCATAACCTCAAGAATATAGATGTAGTTATCCCTCGGGATAAGCTGGTAGTCATTACCGGTGTCTCTGGCTCAGGCAAGAGTTCATTGGCGTTTGATACCATTTATGCCGAGGGGCAACGCCGCTATGTGGAGTCTCTGTCTGCTTATGCCCGTCAGTTTCTGGGCAGGATGGAGAAGCCTGAAGTTGATTATATTGAAGGCTTAAGTCCAGCCGTTTCCATTGACCAGAAGGGGCCCAGTCGCAATCCACGGTCTACCGTCGGTACCGTAACCGAAATTTATGATTACCTGCGACTGCTTTTTGCCCGGGTTGGTCATCCCCACTGCCCCAAGTGCGGGCGCGAGATTACTGTGCAGACGGTGCAGCAGATTGTTGATGCTATAAACGCCCTTCCTGCAAATAGCCGCATCATGATTCTGGCATCACTGGTGAGAGACCGTAAAGGTGAGTATCAGGGGGTATTTGATGACTTGCGTAAGGCAGGTTATGTGAGGGTTCGGGTTGATGGTGAGATTCATGACCTGACTGAAGAATTCCAGTTGGATAAGAACAAGAAGCATTCCATTGAGGTAGTAGTAGATAGGCTGGTAATGGGACAGGGCGAAAGCCAGAGCCGCATTGCTGATTCAGTGGAGACTGCCCTCAAGCTGGGGGCAGGGGTGGTGCTGGTATCAATTCTCGGCGGTGAGGAGTTACTCTTCTCAGAGCACTTTGCCTGCGTCCACTGCGGGATTAGCCTGGGTGAGATTGCCCCCAGGACATTTAGCTTTAATTCCCCTCACGGCGCCTGTCCTGCCTGCACTGGGTTAGGGATTAAACTGGAAATAGACCCTGACATGATTATCCCCAACAAGGGACTATCCATAGCTCAAGGGGCAGTCCACCCCGGATGGTGGTTCTCTTGGCATGCTGATGAGCTGGAAATGTTAGCCCGACGTTATGGCTTTTCTGTCCATACGCCGGTTAAGGAACTTAGTGAACGTCACCTTAAGCTTATCCTTTATGGTGAAGAGGGTGAGCTGGTAAGGCATAGGAATCGTTATGGTCGGGTCAGGGAATATTTTACCGGGTATGAGGGAGTTATTCCTTATCTAAAGCGCCTGGCTCACGATACCCAGTCGGAGCATACTCGGGCTGAGATTGAACGCTATATGGTATCCAGACCATGCCCTGTTTGTGAAGGCAAGCGGCTCAAGCCGGAGTCTTTAGCCGTAACCATTGATGGCAAGAATATCATTGATGTTAGTGCTATGTCAGTGGTTCGGGCATTAGAGTGGATATCTGCCATTGGTGGTAAGAAGAAGGGAGTGCTCAATGAGCGGGAACGACTCATAGCTCACCAGATTCTCAAGGAACTTCAAGCTCGTCTCGGTTTCCTTGAGGATGTGGGGCTGGACTATCTCACCATTGACCGTGCCTCGGCTACCCTCAGTGGCGGTGAGGCACAGCGAATCCGTTTAGCCACCCAGATTGGCAGCGGGCTGATGGGGGTTCTTTACATTTGCGATGAGCCAACGGTGGGCTTACATCCTGCCGATGACTTTCGCCTTATTGAGACCCTGAAGAGACTTAGGGATTTGGGTAATACAATATTGGTTGTGGAACACGATGAAGCTATGATGCGGGCCGCAGACCACATTATAGACATGGGACCAGGGGCTGGAGAGCATGGTGGCCGGATTGTTGCCACAGGCACCCTCTCCGATATTATGAATTGTAACCGGTCAATAACCGGTCAGTATCTGAGCGGAGTAAAGCAGATTCCTTTGCCCTCGGGGCGGCGCCCTGGCTCAGGGGAGGAGCTGGTGATAAAGGGGGCTAGGGAGAATAACCTGAAGAATGTAGATGTTAACATACCTCTGGGCAAGTTTGTCTGTATAACCGGCGTTTCGGGTAGCGGTAAGAGCACTCTTATTGATGACATAATGTATAAAAAGTTAGCTCAGATGTTTTATCGGTCAAGGGAGAGGGCGGGCAACTGTGATGATATCATCGGGGTGGAGCATATTGACAAGGTAGTCAATATTGACCAGTCACCTATCGGGCGGACTCCGCGGAGTAACCCCGCTACTTATACCGGGACTTTCACCCTAATTCGTGAGCTTTTTGCCACCGTTCCTGAGGCTCGAATGAGGGGTTATGCTCCGGGTCGTTTTTCATTTAATGTTAAGGGCGGACGGTGTGAAGCCTGTCGGGGGGAAGGATTTATAAACATTGAGATGCAGTTTTTGCCTGATGTCACTGTTCCCTGCGAGGTGTGTAAGGGGAAGCGCTACAATCGTGAAGCTCTGGAGATTAGATTTAAGGGTAAAAATATAGCTGAAGTATTGGATATGACGGTGGAGCAAGCCCTGTCTTTCTTTGAGCATTTCCCCCGGGTGAAGAGCAAGCTGGCAACTCTGCATGATGTGGGACTGGGCTATATTCGCCTGGGGCAACCGGCGCCTACCCTCTCCGGGGGTGAGGCACAGAGGGTCAAGCTAGCCACTGAGCTATCACGACGCGCTACGGGCAGGACATTATATATTCTTGACGAACCCACTACCGGTCTCTCTTTTGAAGATGTGGCGGTATTACTAAGGGTATTACAGCGCTTGGTGGACGCTGGTAATACTGTGGTAGTCATTGAGCATCACCTGGATGTGATTAAGAATGCCGATTATATTATTGACCTCGGTCCCGGGGCTGGTGACCGGGGTGGTTATGTTGTTGCTACCGGGACTCCTGAGGAGATAACCCGCCAAAAGCCTTCAGCCACCGGACAGTATTTAAAGAGGTTATTAGCTAAGAATATTGAGTATGCTTTAACCAGTTGACTAGTGCTTGTTAACTTCTTTTTGTGTGGTAACAGTTCTGGATGAGGGGTCGTCGGTGACTCTCCTTTTTATTTTCTGGGTTGGGGAGACCATATTGTCATTAAACAGGGAGATTGTAATTGACTGAGAAGAACAAGCCTAAATTTTTCTATGGGTACATTATAGTTTTAGCTGGCTTTGGTATCCAGGCGGTAGGGTGCGGCATATTCGTCACCTATGGTGTCTTTTTCACTCCGTTATTAATTGAGTTTGGCTGGATGAGGGCAACGCTCTCCGGTGCTGCCTCATTGAGTTTCCTTTTATTGGGCTTTATTAGCATTATCGTCGGCAGACTGTGTGATAGGTTTGGTCCCAGAATAGTTATGACTGGCTGTGGTATCTTTTTGGGTTTAGGGTATTTGTTGATGTCGCGAGTTAGTGCTATCTGGCAGTTATACCTGTTCTATGGGGTGGTGGTAGCT
>DATKVW010000069.1:0-8421 GCA_035529875.1 Dehalococcoidales bacterium
TTAAGAATGCCATCATTTTGAAATGCTCAAGACTCATTCGAATTGTGCCAATATCATCAGCTTGTGGAGTACTACCTGGAGCAATTGGTTTAGGACTAGATTTTTTGAAATTTAGGGCAATACCATATGGCCCCGCTGCCAATGTGAATTGGTCTACATATTCATCAAAGGATTCGTCCATGTTTTGCCTCCTGATTAAATGTGTTCCCGTATCATAAATGTGCATCACATCATAACCCCCAATCTTTAGTATGTCAAATATTCTTTATGGTGTGTGATAGGGATAATCCCCAAGATTGTTGAGGCTGGCATTATCTTAATGGTAGAATATACTCTTACACGGTTAGAGGTGATTGATGATTCACAGGAAATTGATAGTAGGACCACTGGCGACTAACTGCTATATCGTGGGCGCTGAATCCAGCCGGGAAGGAGTCATAATTGACCCTGCTGATGAGGCTAAGGTGATTTTGAGAGAGGTCAAGGATTTAGCACTTGACATAAAGTTGATTATATTAACTCACGGGCATTTCGACCATATCGGTGCCTTAAAGGAGGTCAAGGAGACAATTGGTGCCGAGGTGGCGATGCATAAAGATGATGCGGCGCATCTCCGGGAATACTCTTTAGCTGGAGAACAATTTGGTCTTTCTTATCCGGTGCCGCCTGCCCCGGACAGATTGCTTCAGGATGGGGATAGTATAGATGTTGGCGACCTGCACTTCTCGGTTCTTCATACCCCGGGTCATACCCCGGGTGGTATCTGTATTCTGGTAGATGGGGTGGTGTTCAGTGGGGATACCCTGTTCAATTATGGAATAGGACGATATGATTTGCCCGGCGGCAGCTATAGCCAGCTAATGGACAGTATTCATACCAGGCTGATGACCCTGCCCGATGACACCATTGTTTGTCCCGGGCACGGTCCCAGTACCACCATTGGCACTGAGCGCCAGGGTAATCCTTTCCTTAATAGCTAGATAAACAGTGGACACATTACCAGAGTTACGGTTGCCAGAAGCTTAACCAAAACATGCAGTGAAGGTCCTGCTGTGTCCTTGAAAGGGTCGCCTACGGTATCGCCGACTACGGCAGCAGCATGAAGTGCCGAGCCTTTGCCGAGTACATTTCCATTTTCGTCTTTGACCTGGCCATCCTCAATATATTTCTTAGCATTATCCCAGGCACCGCCACCGTTGTTCATAAATGAAGCCATCATGATACCAGCGATAGTGCCTACCATAAGCATGGCGGCGACCACCATGGCGGCATCATATTGCTTGAATAAGGTGAAAACTACCCCGATGACTATTGGGGCCAGTACCGGCAGAAGGCCGGGGGCAATCATTCCCTTGAGTGAAGCGGCGGCAGTAATATCTACAGCCCGGGCATAGTCTGGTCTTACTTTACCGGTTAGTATTCCAGGTGATTCCCGGAACTGGCGGCGTACCTCGGCAATAATCTTGCTTGCCGTTTTGCTCACTGCCTGTATTGACCACGAGCTAAAGAGATAGACCAGCATCACTGCCAGAAGGGCACCAACGAAAACCTCTACTCTTGCCAGGTTTACGACGTTATAACTTTCTAATCCTCGCAGGAAAGCTACTCTGTCCAGATAAGCTTGAAACAGCAGGAAAGCAGCTAGACCTGCCGATATCATGGCATAACCTTTGGTTAATGCCTTGGTGGTGTTGCCTACGGCGTCAAGGCGGTCAGTGATGCGGCGGAACTTCTCGCCGGCACCGGACATCTGGTTGATGCCGTTGGCGTTATCGGTGATGGGCCCGAAGGTATCTTCGGTCAGGATAAAGGGACAGGTCATCAGCATACCCATCGTAGCTACGGCAGTGCCAAAAGCACCGGCGCCGGGCAGCCCGGTCATTGTGCCCAGCCAGTAAGAAAGCAGCAGTGCCATGCCGATGGTAACCGCTGTTGCCAGCGTGGTCTCAAAGCCTACGGCAGTGCCGGTAACGATATTGGTTGCTGGGCCTGTCTTTGATGCCTCCACGATTGACTTAACCGGCCTGAATCTAGCTTCAGTGTAGTACTGGGTAATGAAGACGACAACAATACTGGTAAGAATACCAACTACTCCTGCACCCGCGAGCCAGCCCCAGTGGCTGCCTTCTAAATTCAACATTATAGGTACAGTTATCAGCATACCGATGATAGATAGCCCTACGGCTACATAATAGCCGCGGTTCAGGGCGTTCATCGGGTTTTCTTCTCCACGAACACGCACGCAGAGGATACCTGCCATGCTGGCGATAATACCAAAGGCACGAACGACCAGCGGGAACAGAATCCAGGCGACATTTCCGGTAATGGCATAGATCGCAATGCCTAATATCATGGCGCCGATGTTTTCGGCAACTGTAGATTCAAAGAGGTCGGCACCACGACCGGCACAGTCGCCAACATTATCCCCAACCAAGTCGGCGATAACGGCGGCGTTGCGGGGGTCATCCTCGGGTATTCCCGCTTCGACCTTACCCACCAGGTCAGCACCCATATCGGCAGCCTTGGTGTAAATACCTCCACCGAGTTGGGCAAAAAGGGCAACGAAGCTGGCACCAAAACCAAAGCCAACGATGAGGTGAGGAGCAATATCGGGGGAACTGGCTCCGCCGTAGGCGAAATAGATAACAGTTACCCCCAGCAGGCTTAAAGCCACGATGAGAAAGCCGGGGACAGAGCCACCGCGTAAGGCGACATCAACGGCTTCCCGTAAACTACGCTGAGATGCACTGGCGCAGCGGGCGTTGGCTTTAACCGCAATAATCATGCCGATGAAGCCGGAGACTGCGGAGCAGAAAGCTCCGCCCAGGAAGGCAATAGCGGTTCTCCAGCCGATACCAAAGGCGGTTATGCCTTCTATGCCGCGGTGACCGCCGAGAACGCCTATCAGGGCGCCGATGACTATGGCTACTACGATTGACAACCAGCCAATGGTACTGTACTGGCGTTTAAGAAATGCCCACGCCCCTTCAAAAATCATACCCCCAATTTCTTCCATCTTTGCGGTTCCCTTGGGGCGTTTCAGAACGCTTCTTGCCATCATCAGGGCGAAGAGAATCCCTAATATACCAACAACGGGAACGACCCAGAATATTCCAGGCATATTTTCCTCCTTTCTATTTTAGACCGTTCTCAAAGGATTCCAGTTTTTCCTCCAGGTCTTTCTGTCTTATAACCAGTGTCAGGTCACTTCTTGTTTTTTCCAGAATGCCTCTAACTATATCAGTAGTGCGCCGTAGTCCGCCAGTTATAGCGTCGGGAAAGTCCATAGTAACCAGCACATTGTAGATATCGTCCATAGCTGATAATAATTCTTCCCCCCGGGACAGGTCACCCTGTCTCATACTGTCCAGAAGATAACGCCTCAGTTCACCTACAGCTTCCCCCAGCCCATTCAGGTAGGCGGCGGAGTCAATACCCAGTTCATCGGGGTTGGGTAGCGGTTCTCTCGTGACCAGGGCAAGGGTAATACTGCCCTCGGCGAACTCCTTTTCCGCATCTCTAATATAGCCAGTATTATTTAACTCGGCATATTCTGCTATAGCTTGTTTGGCTTCATTGAGGAGATTGCGGGCTGATTGTAACAGTTCTTTGGCTTTATCGAACTCCTGACGGTGGATAGCACGGATAGCTTGGCTGCAATGGCGGATTACTTCCCGGCATAGAGGTAGTGCTTTTTCCCTGGCCGCATCTTTGACTGATAAGTTCTGTCGTATCTGGTCAGCGATTGATTCTAGGTTATCCGTTAGACTGCTCCTTTCTTAGTTTATCTGAGATTGTTTATTAACCTCACCCCCTTTATCCCCCTCTCCTTTCAAGGAGAGGGGGAAGAGATTTTAGAGAGGGGTTTCACCCCTCTCTCACCTCCATCCCCCTTCCCTTATGAAGGGAAGGGGGTCAGGGGGATAGGTTGCTAAACGGACTCTTTATCTGCTATTTGTCGAGCTGCTTCTTGTGGAGACTCTGCTTGTAATATGGCGCTGATTACGGCGACTGCGTCGGCACCAGCCGCCATAACCTCAGCGGCATTATCCTCGTTAATGCCGCCGATAGCGACTATCGGTAGGCTTATTGCCTGTCTAACCTGACGAAGTGTGTCCAGACCAACTACTGTAGCTGTTTCTTTAGACGGGGTGGGATAGATGGAACCAACGCCGATGTAGTCAACCCCCTCAGCTTCGGCAGTTTTCGCTTGCTCTACCGTATGTGTTGAGCAACCCAGAATTTTATCTATCGGCAGCAGTTTGCGGGCTGCTTTAATGGGCAGGTCTTCCTGCCCCAGCTGCAGTCCATCAGCATCAGCGGCAAGGGCGATATCAAGGTAATCATTTACTATAAAGAGCACATTGTGCTCAGTACACAGATTTTTAAGCTGTTGGGCTATGGGTAATAGTTCCTTTTTGCTTAGGATTTTATCTCGCAATTGAATTATTTTAGCTCCACCCTGAATTACCTGATTGGCTACTTCTGCAGGGTTACGCCCCTGTAGAGCTTGCGTATCTATGATAGCATAGAGTCCGTGTAGCTGTTTTACCTTATCCCGGCGCAGCAGTCGGGACACCAGATTTCGCTCTATAGTATAGAGGTCAAACCGGGCTTGCATGAACTTATCGGAGTTTAATTCGGGAGTAATACCTGGGACTTTCGCCAGCTCCTCCATAGTTCTCAGCGATTCCTGAATCCTTCTGGAATTAGCCACTATCATTGTTGGTATGTCTCTCGGCTGTTCCTGCCCCGGCGCTTCAATGTTAACCCCGACATCACCCTCTGCATCCCGGGTCTGAAGGAGCTGTTTATTAAACGACCAGTTGCCGACTATTAGTTCGTGGCGCATAGTTTTTAGCTGCTGGGTTAAAGCAACATCGTTAAGCATCAGGCGAGCGATGTTCTCCAGCAGACGAAGCCCTTCGCTAATGCGGTTCAAATTGGCATCTATTATACGCAGTGTTTGATATGATTTTGTTTCTGGTGAGGTCATGTTTATCACACTCTGCAATTAATTCTAGCATAGTCAGATTTATTGGTAAATGGCGATTCTAAGATTGTTAGCAGTCTCAGTTTTCACCTACCGCATTTTCAATAAGCTCAATTCGTGATAACTTTCCTCTTTTCAGTTCTATCGCTACCACATCAATGCGCCACAATGGAGGCAGATTATTGTGAGTTTGCTGGTAGCGGGAGGCGATAGCTTTCAATCGTTCTTGCTTGGTTTGTGTGATTGACTCCTCAGGACTGCCGAATTCCAGACTCGTTTTGGTTCTTACCTCAACAAAGACCAGAGAGTCATTATGCTTGGCGACGATGTCAATTTCGCCTTCAGGGCAACGGTAATTGGTTTCAAGGATGCGGTAGCCTTTCTTTTCAAGGAAGTCCTTGGCCAGTTTTTCTCCCAGGATACCGGTATCTCTACGTTTCATCTCTCTTGGTAGATTATAAACTATTTATCAACTTCACGCCGCTAGATATTGGTTAGCAACCTATCCCCTTTATCCCCCTCCCTTACTAGGGAGGGGGAATTTGTTGTGTAAGAGAGGCTTTGCCTCTCTTTAACTCTCCTTTGGTATTTCTCTTTCTGAGGGAGTGCAGGTAAGAGAGGGGGCTTTGCCCCTCTCTAAAATTTCTTCCCTCTCCCCTTATGAAGGGGAGAGGGATAAAGGGTGAGGGGTTGGTAAACTTTTTCCCAGAAGTAAATCATGAATCTGAGGGTTTGGGTTTTGGTAATTAGTATTTTGAATTTGTTTAGGCTTTTGTGCTTAGAATTTCGGACTTCACTTATTAAGGGAAGGGGGGCAGGGGGATAGGTTGCTAAGTGACTCCAATTATCTCCTTGACTGGCTTGAAGGAGTGGCGGTGGATGGGGGATGGTCCCAGTTGGTGCAGGCAGGCGATATGCTCCCTGGTGCCGTAGCCTTTGTGGTGAGCCAGTCCGTAGCCGGGGTAAGTTGTATCAAGCGCAATCATCAGGTGGTCTCTGGCTACTTTGGCTATGATTGAGGCACAGGCGATAGATAAGCATAAACTGTCACCGTTGGTTATTCCCTGTTGCGGTAGTTTTACCTCAGGGATAGACATATAGTCAATGAGGAGGGACTCGGGGGGTGGGGAAAGCTGGTCTATAGCTAGCTTCATCGCCAGTCGCGTCGCTTTAATTATGCCACAGGCATCTATTACCTCAGGGTTAACCATGCCAATACCTATCCCGATGGCTACTTCGTGGAGGTGATGAAATAGAAGCTCACGCTTGGCTGGAGTCAACTGCTTGCTGTCTTTTACCTGGCTGAGCCAAGGTTTTCTTAAGTGGCAGGGTAGAATGATGGCGGCAGCTACTACCGGGCCGGCTAGAGCGCCACGACCGACTTCATCAATACCAGCAATACGCTGGTACCCTTGTGCTTCAAGTTTCCTTTCTTCAACTAAGGACGGTCTCTGAGAATTCTTTAGCAATCCTAGCCTCTGTATCCTCCCTCTTCGATTATCCCTCCACCAAGGACAGTATCACCCTGATAGAATACTATAGATTGCCCGGGAGCGATTGCCCGCTGCGGCTCATGGAAGTTTACCTGGGCAGTCCCATCATTGATGTAAAGTTTGGCGGCTACCTGAGGTGCCTTGTAGCGGATTCTAGCAGCGATATTAACTGGTGCCTTGGGGGCTTCTCCTGATACCCAGAACAGGTTGCTGGCAAGAAGGGAGTCGTTTAGGAGTTGGCTTTCCCATCCTACTATCAGGTTATTGCTGCTGGTATTGAGCTTTATTACATATAGACGCTCAGTTGAAGCAAGTCCCAATCTCTGGCGTTGGCCTACAGTGTAATGGGCTAAACCGGTGTGTCTGCCCAGGACTTTGCCTTTGGTGTCAACAATATCTCCCGGCTTGAGAGGGATGCGCTGAGCGACAAATGACCGATAATCATTATCCGGGATAAAACAAACATCCTGACTTTCGTGCCTGTGGCTGGCAGGTAAATCCAGCTCGGCAGCCAGCTTTCTTACTTCCGTTTTGTGGCGGTTGCCTAACGGCAGCATAAGGTGCTGAAGCTCCCGTTGTCCCAGAGTATAGAGGAAATAGGACTGGTCTTTGTCAGGGTCAATGGCGCGTAACAGTCGATAGCCATTTGGTGAGGACTCAATCTGAGCGTAGTGGCCGGTAGCTAGATAGTCCATACCCATTTGTAGTACCTTATCAAGTAAGAGACCAAATTTGATACGTTGATTGCAAATGATGCATGGGTTTGGCGTTCGTCCCAGGCTATACTCTTGAAGGAAATGGTCAATAACCAGGCTCTTAAATTCGGCTTCAAAGTTGAACTGATGAAGTGGAATATCCAGAATTTGGCAGGTGCGCTCTAAATCTGATATATTATGTTCTAGTTCTGACCATAGCCTCAGATAAACACCGCTGACCTCATAGCCTTCCTGTTTCAGCAGGGCAGCTGCCAGTGATGAGTCCACCCCGCCGCTCATAGCTACGGCAATTCGTCCCTTATTCATGCTTCAAGCCTTGTTCTGAAATTGATTGGCTTACTCTCTGCCAGATAGTCCGGGCTATTTTTTCTTTTGGTTGGGTAGCAGCTACTACCAGCCAGCGCTGTGGTTCTTGTTGAGCCAGTTTAAGAAATCCCTCTCTCACCCTCTGGTGGAAGGCTAGTTCTTCCTGTTCAAAGCGGTCCTGTTTCTTGCCTCTCTGGCGGGCAAGCCCTTCCTCCGCCGATATATCCAGCAGAATAGTCAGATTGGGCTTCAATCCCTGGGTAGCTGCATTGTTAACCGCTTTGACCATTTCTAAATCCAACCCCCGCCCATAGCTTTGATAGACGGTGGTAGAATCGGCGTAGCGGTCACAGATAACGATTTTGCCCTCGTTTAAGTTAGGCCGGATTACCTCGGTTATTAACTGGCTGCGGGAGGCGTTGAACAGCATAAGCTCAGTCAGGGGTGATATATCGGTGCCTTCAGCCCACTTCAGCCAGCGGCTGAGCTTATTGCCCAGAGATGTGCCGCCGGGTTCATGGGTCAGGATTACCGGAATAGCTAACTGCGATAGCTTTCTATACAGTGCTCGTGCCTGGGTACTTTTACCACACCCCTCGCCTCCCTCAAAGGTGATAAATAGTGTCATAGTTATTTATTAACCCCTCACCCTTTTTCCCTCTCCCCTTGTAAAGGGGAGAGGGAAGGAATTATGATATGAACATCTTCTTATCATGGCTTCGCCCCTTTTAATCCCTTTACTAAACAACCTCAATATAAATCGTGTCTAAGAGGGGCGAAGCACAACACTCACTATGCCTTAAACTCCACTTCAAATTCGCCTAGCCAATCCCACCACTTGAACGGAGACCCGCTCTTAATCCTTTCTCGTACTTCTTTACGGGGAATTATGCAAAACCTTTCAATATGTAAG
>DATKVW010000070.1:0-10414 GCA_035529875.1 Dehalococcoidales bacterium
CTCGTGATGGTGAAGACCTATCACCATGGCATCTCAAGCTGGTAGAACTCGCCGTCAATGATTTTCTGAGCGAGAAAGGGAAGGAAAACTTCCAGAAACTCTATGCGTCAGTATCGAGCAGTGGTGGGAAAAACAAAAAGGAAGGAGATAATAATTGACTACAGAAAATCTAAAAATCGATAGGGGCATCTCCGACATAGTGGGTGCCTTTACGGACCCGATTCTTGTCATGCCCGGGGGCTGGGGCGACACTTTGCCGGACTGGTTGAAACAGACCATTACCCTGGAGAGGCTTACCGAGAACGTCAGGTCTCTCGGGGGAGAGCCGATGACCGGCACCGATGCGGAAGCCTGCGCCTATCTCATGACGGTTTCGCTGACCCAGTCCATGGGCAGCGACTGGTCCCAAATCTACCTCTATATTGCCGGCAAGGTCTACGAGAAGCACCGAACCAAAGATTCCGGTGTCGCCATGCCAGAGGATATCAGTGTAGACCAGCTCACACGTAACCAGCAGGATGACCTGGCTCGCCTGAAGGCTTGGATATACGACCGGCGAGTTAAAATAAGACAGGAGCGGGACCGCACTGACAGGCGGGAGCGTAAAGAGACGGAGCATGCACAACAAGAGGCGCTGCAGCTGGCGCTGTTTAAGTTCTAGAGATAGCCTCGAGAAGACTTACTGGGAGATGGCATCGGACAAAGAAAAGGCGACGAATTCTTGACGGCACCCGCATAGCCAAAGGTAAATAAGTAGATCTAGTTGTTGCAAGGGGCCGGGGGTTCAAATCCCCGGCCCCCTTTTTTGTCTCTAAGACGGGATGCCACTAAGCCCGAATGAGCCCGGGGCTGCAACAGGAGGGGCACCAGCTCCAGCACATCCACCCCGGTCTCCCCTGGCAGAGCCCGCCTACAATTCTTAATCACGAATAGTTTAATGGCACCCCTAAATCAATAAGTTCCCGCTTTATTTTCAGGTAAATGCCGAGCCATTCCTGAGTTGGCCTTAATGTATTCATGTCATAACAATCCCTAAAACTCTTTCCTATGGGTGGATCCCACAACATATTTTCGTATTTAGGTATTAGCAGTTTTGCTATCTCATTTGCCTGCTTACGGGTCATGCCAGCAGAGCACTTTAAGACCTCGGCACAGAACTTACATTCCAGAGGGGTTATGTGGTTGGCATATTTGGTACCGGATGTTCGTGGACCTAGATAGCCTGCGCCACCGCTTGTGGAAACATTCAACATAGCCACAGCAGACTCATATAGGAGCATTTCAGTGCTGGGACCAGCTAACTGGTTCATGACGTTTATATTCAAAAGGTGGGTGTTTAGACGAATAGCTTGGCAGGCTATGCTTTCTGCCCATTGCCCTTCTCGTCCACAGCCGCCTGAATATCTCACGTCCAATTCTTCTCCCCCATGGCAATCAGCTTGATGTACTGCAAACTGGAGGAGGTTAGCGGCAATTTGTGTTAATGCCGCGCCCTCAGGTGGTCCAGAATAGCCACCAATCATGGACGCATCCCCCACATAGGTCTTACCTCCGCAGCTAATAACATGAACCACCTTATGTAATGCTGTATAGGCAGTTGTCATTTCAGCGGGGCAAAGGATAATCACAAGGGTAGATTCTGGGTCGAAACCACCGGGGATACCATATCCACCAAGATGGCCATAGGCAGTTGGGCTGGAGGCAACCGATAGTGTGCACAATCCCGTTCTGCCTGCCCTCCACAAGGCTTCTTTGGTCAATTGTGCCTCATACCTTCCGGCTATCGTTTCGTAAGGTGTGTCTGCTAGCACCGGACGACCAAAAACTGTTGGGCTAACCGGGCTCCGAAGACCATCGATTTCAGGTTGCTGGGCAATACCTTGAACCAATCGAACCCATACATCCTCTGAAATCAGATGACCCATAGGGGAAAAAGACAGTGGCTGAAGCTTATCCTCCGGTTTTCTCGACTTCAATACTACAGTGTCCTTACCCTTGCCAAGAACAAGCTCACTTGGAGCGTTCCTGATGGCATCAGCGAGTTCCTCTTCAGTTACCTTTATAATCCTTTCGGTATCTTGACAGAACATTCCCATTTCGAGTGCCAACTCATAACCTACCTTATAAAACCTGTCAGCCAGTCCATCATCAGTGTTAATCGGGTTTTCTGTATCAAAGGTTTTCTCTAGTCCATACTTTTTCAGTTTTTCAGTTATTGTCTTGGAGAGTTTAAGACCCCACCCCTTTGTCGTACATATTGGTCCGGTTTGCGCTTTATCTAGTATCTGTAAAGCACGTTCAATTGAAGCCATATCTATACCTCCTTTCAGAAAATCTATTGGTTAATTATAACGGGCTGGGACAGTGGGGGTAGAACTCCTTCAGTTAACAGCCTTTTGACGAGTTGGGTAGCACCAACAGCTGTCCTGGCATATCCATCAGCACCTGCCTCGGTTGCCCATTCCGGTGAAATAGGGGCACCCCCAACCACCACATAGTATCTATTCCTCATCCCGGCATCCCTGAGATAATCTATGACCTGCTTTTGATAGTAAGATGTTTGAGTTAGCAAGGCTGATAGAGCTATTACCTTTGCCTGGACTTTTTCGCTTTCTTCGATAAACCGCTTCACGGGAACATTAATACCAAGGTCGTGAACTTCAAACCCCGATGCTATCAGCATAGTGGCTACCAGATCCTTGCCAATAGTGTGGATGTCTCCCTTGACAGTTCCAATCACCACGCCACCCTGGCTAATCTCTGTTGTTTGTTGCTGGTTGATATGCGGCTTTAAAACCGCCATACATGCCTTCATGGCATCACCCGCTTGGACGAGCTCAGGGAGGAAAGCCTCAAGTCGCTGAAATCTCTCACCGACTATATCAAGACCTTTTCTTCCTCCCTGGGAAATTGCCTCTAGGGGGTCAATCCCAGCCGCGATAATTTCTTGAGCCACTGCACCAGCGGCTTGTTCATCACCGTCAATTATTGTCTTGGCTAACTTACCCATAAGCTCTTCTTTACTCATTTTGCTATCTCCTTTTTCTCCCAATTACATTGGCTGTCGAATGTTTGAATGCCGCTCTTGTTGCACTCACTTCACTATCGTTAAAGTTACTCGGGCTTATCTTTCAGCTCGATCTTTGCCTAATAATCTATCAGTACAATAGGCTTGGAAGCCACAGGATGAGCTGAGGGAAAGCCGTCAGCAACACTACTAAGAGTAATGTAGGCACCAGGTAAGGAAGTGCCCCTAAGGCTATGACCATTATGTCATATTTTGGAACGACGCTCTGTAAGGCGAACAGGTTTAGTCCGAACGGAGGCGTAACGCACCCAATCTCCGCTAGCACCACGTAGACTACACCGAACCAAAGGGGATCAAAGCCTAGCGAATTGATAAGCGGCGTTATGACGGGAAAGGTTAGTACCATCATGGATATGGAATCAAAGAACATCCCCAGAATAAGGTACGCCACACAGACAACCGCGAATATGCCATATTTTCCAAAAGGCAATCCCAGCATCAGTTCTGAAAACTTTTCCACAAGCCCTATATGATGAAAGACTATGCTCATCACCGTGGCGGTGAACAAGAGAAAAGCGATCATAGCAGTAATTTTTGCCGCCGTCAACATGCTTTGCTTCAGTGCCAGAAAACTCATTCTTCTGTATGCCAGGGCGATAACGATACTCAGGAAGGCGCCCAGAGATGACGATTCAGTGGGCGTCATAATGCCAGCAAAAATACTACCTAGCACTAGGAGAATTACCAAAGCAAACGGTGTTACCTGCTTTAATGCGGTTAGTTTTTCTCCCCAAGTAGTCTTGACCACTCCTGGAGTCAGGCTGGGGTTGATTCTAACCAACACTATAGTGGTAAGTATCAGGGCTGATGCCAGAATTGCCCCTGGCACTATGCCTCCAGCGAACAATCGTGGCACCGAAACTATCCGTAGGTCACCATAGACGATTAAGATGATACTGGGTGGAATGAGTGCGCTCAAAGTAGTTGCTACTGCCATTGAGCCAAGAACTAGCCTGGGATTATAGCCTAGCCTCTCCATTTCCGGGAAGGCGATCTTGCCAAAGGTAGCCGCGGCGGCTATAGTCGAGCCGGACATTGCCCCAAACACAGCATTAGCGCCGATAACTGCTGAGATCAGTCCGCCCGGTAAAAAACCAAACAACTTACGGGCCCCAATAAAAAGAGCCTCAATGGTACCAGTGTTGGCAAATATTGCACCCATAAAAACGAAAAGCGGCACCGCGGTAAGAGTAAATGAGTTCAGAACTCCCCAAGCCGAAAAGGCAAACTGGTTCAAAGGCTGATCAACAAAGAGCAGTAGCCCGAGCCCGGCGGCTATTCCTATCGACACCGCGACCTCAATCCCCATAACCATCAGCAGCACCATGGTGCCGAGGATAATAACACACATTAACCCTAAACTCATGCCCATAGCTCCTAGACCTTTTCTTCGGCAGTTAGCTCAATACTAACCCCGGCACGGATATTCTTAATGGCCCTAACAATTGCAAGAAGCAGTGTTAATGAAAGCAAGCCTAAACCAATCGGTATTGTCATTTGAGGTCCCTGTAAAGGAAAATGAAGCCATGTGGCAGAGTGCAGGTGTAATTTGAACGAAAGTGCGATGAAAGAATAACTTGCGTGGGTTAATTCCGAAGTAAAGGCGAAGGCCAACACCAGTCCCGTGAGTCTTAGCCAGCTTGATACCCTCGGTGGCAGACGCTTGGCCCAGATGGAAATACGAATGTGTCCTCCTTCCTTCCAAGCATACGCTAAACCTAGTAGGCTGATAGCAACTAACATATAGGAACTGAATTCGTCAGCAATCATGGGTGGCTGGTTTAACACATACCTCATAAATACCTCGAACAGCACGAGCGCCATCATGAGGAATACCAGCCACCCTGACAACCAACCACTGACATTAGTCAGTCTCTCAATAGCAAAAACTAGATACCTCAAAGCCGAAAACCTTTTTCTCTTATTTACTTTACATCCCCTTTAACGCACTGGCATACTTTTTGACGATGTCCACGACTTCAGGACCGTAAGGACCAGCAACCTCCAGCCATTTATCAAACACTGCCGGGTAGATAAGCTTTTTCGCCTTGTCTAGTTCTGCCTTCCCTGGTTTTATTAATTCTATCCCGGTAGCTCGAAGTGCTGCCTCGAGAAATTGATCCACGGACTCTGCTGCGTACATGTTTGCCCTATTCATCTCCCTAGATTCTTTCATTATTATATCTTGCAAGTCTGAGGGCAGCGCCTCCCAGCTTTTAAGATTAACATACACAGTGCCCCCATATATCGGCTGGATTGGCCAAAAGTTGACATATTTAGTAACGTCTGTAATCCCGGCGCCTAAACCATAGATACGACCGGTATGCAAGGCGTCAACGGTACCTCTTTGCAGTGACTCCGTTAGCTCCAAGATAGCCATCGTTAATGGTTTTGCCCCCAGAAGCTCCAATGTATAAGTGGGAAGCAGACCCGTGACTCTTACTTTCAAATCTTTTAGACTTTCGACGGTGGGAAGCGGTTTGTTAGAAAATATGACATCACACGCCCCCCCGGGTCCGTCGAAGAGGTATTTCACCCCCGCTTCTTTGTGTGTTATTTCCAGTATTTCGCGCATTCTCGGGTCATTAAGCGCCTTCTCATATTCATAGTGGCCAGCAAAGGCAAACGGAAAAGAACCGAAATCCCAAAGGGGGAAGGAGCCAGAAATAAAGGGGATTCTCGTGAAACCCATATCGGCCTGTCCCTGGATCACGTTAACAAGTTGCTCACCGAACGGAAACAAATCCACCTTTGTCTCAATTTTCAACCGCCCGCCAGTAGCCTGTTCCAATAGCTCCTGAAAGCGGGGATAAGGTTGAGACCACCATACATTGAACGCGGATCCCCTACTTGCAGCCAGCGTCCAAGTGATGACCTTTTCTGGCGCTGGGGCTGGGGCGGGCGCAGGAGCGGGAGCAGGTGCAGGTGCAGGAGCTGGGGCGGGCGCAGGAGCGGGTGCTGGTGCAGGTGCTGGTGCCGCGCAGGAAACCACGGCTGGTACTAAGAGCATCAGACTCAAACAAACACTTCCAAGTAAAATCGATAGTTTTTTCCTTCTCATTGAAAAACTCCTTAATTTAGATTTTGGTCAGCCGAAATTACTCTACCAGCTCATTTCTCACCTCCCGCATTGCTTTAATATCTTAAAAGCCATGCTGTCTATGTTAACTAGCAGGCGGGATGCCACTAAGCCCGATTGTGCCCGGGGCTGCAACGGGAGGGGCACCGGCTCCAGCACATCTACCCCGGTCTCCCCTGGCAGAGCCCGCCTGCCCTCAGTAAAAACAAAGGGCTCCAAAGATACACCCGATATTCGGGGTCTCTGGGCCCTTTGCTTGACTTCCCTTTTCGATTGCTTTACAATTAAGACAACTAAGTAACGCCATCACCTGATTCATCCTAGGAAGACCTGCTGGAGCAGGTCTTCCTATTTAGCCTTCTTTTCTTTTCTCTTCCTTATCCAAAAACTCCTTGATTGCTTTTTGAACAATAGCTGATCGGGAGTGATGACCGCCCCACTCTCTCTCCCGATAGTCGGCTAAACGCTTGTGTATCTCAGCACTCAGGTAGATATTTACTCGCGGCATTTAACCCCCCCCCTTTTTGAAGGTAGTGCCATATTAGCACAACTTAACCCACTTGTCAAGGGGTTTAAATGCGGACCGTAACGCCAGATGTTCGAGAAATGCCACAGAAAGGCACCACCCATGCCAATACCCATCATCACACCGTGAAACAGGTATAATTGCCAGACACTACCAATCTGAGACATCAACATATAGCCCAGGCCGAAAAAGAAAGCACATAAGGTCATAACCAGCCTTGGGCCAAAACGGTCGCTTGCTCTCCCGATGAAAAGCGCCAAAACACCGGCGATGATAAAGGTGATGGAATAAGCAGCCGAAGTTGCCGCACTTGACCAGCCAAACTCCGTCATGACCGGCCTGAAAAAAACACTAAAAGTATTATATGCTCCCCAGAACACCATGTAGATAACGAAACCGGCCCCCACCACAACATACCCATAGAAAAAGCGTCTTTTTTTCGCCTCAGTCAATTATGTATTCCCTCCCTATCCGGAAACACCGCCATTCCGGCTAAGTATTCCCTGTAATGCGTTTAGCCGACGTCGGTCTCAATACCGAGACCAGCGTAATGGCAATAATACTAGCCGCTAAGCAAAGAAGGAAAACCGGCTGATAGCTGCCGGTTACGTCAAATATATAGCCCGCCAGGAAAGGACCGAGGCCACCGCCAATTGTGCCCACGAATATCACCAGCCCGAAAGTAGCCCCAAGCGAACGCAACCCGAAAAGCTCCGCCAGCAGCGGTACAATCACAGTAAATACACCACCGTGGGCAAGCCCTTCCAGAAGAGCGAAGAGATAAAACATCCATGGCTGCCGGGCAAACAGCAACAGAACCATTGACACAACTAACAGGGAAAGAGAAATTAGAACCGTGCGTTTATTGCCCAGCCGGTCGCAGAGACTGCCCATAGCAATCCTGCCTATGATACTGGCACCGCCGATAGTACCGACAATAGAAGCCGCCACCGTAGTGGAAATACCCAGGTCGGTAACATGGGGGGCAATATGTGCCAGAACTACCCCCTGGGCGCAGAATAAATGAAGAAAATAGGCCACCGCCAACAACCAGAACTGGCGCATGCGCACTATCTTTTGCAGAGAAAACTGAGGTTCATCCATATTCAGCTCAGTTTCCGCTGTTTTAGCTGCACCATAAGGCAACTGTCCTACCTCCGTAGGGTCACGCTTAAAAAACAGGGCTGCAGAGACAACCCCAACCATAGCTATGCCGCCAATAACGATATAGGCCATACGCCAGCCATGTTCAGAGATTAGCCAGTTAGCAAATAAGGGTGCAAGAAGAATACCAACGCTGGCACCGGTTTTAACAACACCGATAAGCATTCCTCTCTTACTGGTAAACCACCTGGCTATCGTAGCCAGCACCGGGGTCTCAGCGCCACTCATCCCGGCACCCATAATCAGGCCATAGAATATATAGAACTGCCACAATGAATGAACCTGTGACATCAAAAGAAAACCAAGCCCGAGGAATAAGCCACAACTCACCAGGACTACCCTGGGACCAAATCTATCGGTTAGCCTGCCGGCAAATATGGAAGTAACACCAAACATGAAAAAGGCGAGGGATTGGGCTCCGGAAGTCATGGCTCTTGTCCAGACAAACTCAGAAGATATCGGTTTAAAAAAGATACCAAAAGTATTATATGAACCCCATATAAACAATGAGACCAGAAAGCCGGCCCCAACTACAATGTAACCGTAAAATATTTTACGTTTTCTATCCTGTACCAAGCTCGAGTTCCTTTCTGATCAAACTGACAGCACCATTTTACCAGACATATTGACAAGTAAAGGTCAGCCGCTTAAAGCACACTCCATATTTCCCGATAATACCTTAGCCAAATACTTCCCGGTGACAGAGGACTGCTCTCTGGCTACCTCCTCAGGTGTGCCTGTAGCCACAATGTAACCACCCTTCTCACCGGCTCCTGGCCAATAACATAGTTACCCCCAATGGTACCCATCTTCATGGAGCCGGATTCAAGGATATCTAGTGCCTCTGTTCCGGTAAGTCCAAGCTCTTTGCAGGTATGACCTTCAATGGTAAACCTGCCGCCGGTGCGCTCCAGGAGGACGCCTTCCATTTCATGAATCAACACAACCTCAGGGCCCGTGTTCGACTTGATAAAATACTGCCAGACAACGGTTTCTACCGGTTCAGGTGCTGGTGCCGGTGCGGGTGCTGGCGCGGGAGCGGGAGCCGGTGCTGGTGCCGCGCAGGAAACCACGGCTGGTACTAAGAGGATCAGACTCAAACAAACAGTCCCAAGTAACATCAATAATCTTTTCTTTTCTCTTCCTTATCCAAAAACTCCTTGATTGCTTTTTGAACAATAGCTGATAGGGAGTGATGACCACCCCACTCTCTCTCACGATAGTCGTCTAAACGCTTGCGTATGTCAACACTCAGGTAGATACTTACTCGCGGCATTTAACCCCCCCCTTTTTTGAAGGTAGTGGGATATTAGCACAACTTAACCTACCTTGTCAAGGAGTTTAGTCAAGGGGTTTATAAAAAATATTTACGACCAAGCGGTTCGGCTTAACCTCACCCCTTCTTATTCGAGGGCACATTACCCTTAACGAAGTGCCCTCCGCTATCCCTACCCGGCGTAAGTCCAGATATTTTAGCCTTAGTCTCATCTATGGGAACAGGCTGCGTTACAATTAGAAAATCTACGCGCTTTTCAGCAACGGCGCAGTATCCTTTAACCCGACCATCCGCGGCTACAGCTTCAACTAGCTCTCCGCAAGCAGGGCAGATGACCTGGGCCCGCTCCAGCTTAACCATTCCTTCACCTCTCACTTTGCGTATGACCAGGCTAGCTACCCAGTCTTTTATCCAGGCCTCTCTCGGCATCTTTCATCTCCCGCTTTCCGGGTACTTAAAAATCTCCGGTCCGTACTTATACGGCGGCTTGATACTCTTGAAGATTTCAATCGTCTCAGCGGTGGTCAGCTCGGGGACCTCGACGAGGACCCGAATCTCCTTATCCGGAAAGGTGGCCCTCTCGCAGAGACGGATGGCCTGCAGCAGGGTTCTCACATCCTCTTTATTTAACTGGTCGCTTTGCACATGGATGGTAGTTTTCATTTACTTAATGACCTCGTCCCGCATAGCCATTTCTTCTTAAGCTACCGATTACCCCGGTAACCCCGAATATAAAAATCACTATGAGCCCGACCGTTTCGATAGTGAGGATTATTTTATTCGGTTCCTGTATTAAATGCGGACCGTAACGCCAGATGTTCGAGAAATGCCACAGAAAGGCGCCACTCAAGCCCATTACCAGGGCGTCGCGGATTACACCCTTTATTGCATCCTTTACACTCATCTTCCCTCCTTTGAATTCCGCGATGACAGGCAATCATTCATTCTGCGCTGCTGGCGCTACCACCGTGAAACTACCATTCAAGCCATTGATAAACACGGAATACCTGCCAGTCTTCTCCCTCGCTACACTAAAACTGACGTCCTTAACGCTGCGAGCATCCATATTCACCTGCTTTTCCGTTTCCTTAACGCCGTTTATCTTTAGAACCAGGCTGTATATTCCCCAGGTATCGTGCACATTAACGACCGAGATAGTGATGGTTACTACCTCATTGGAGGGAACCTCTGCCGGCTGGATATAGAGATTCGACACTAAGAAGGGGCTTTGTACCGCAGGCGGTATCGGTGTCCCCTCTCCCAGTACGCCACTACCTATAA
>DATKVW010000071.1:0-2833 GCA_035529875.1 Dehalococcoidales bacterium
AGGGAGGGGGATTAATTTTATGAAGAGGGGCTAACGCCCCTCTTAAACACCCCGCATAGTTGTTCCTTCAAAGGCAAGGGGAAAACAGATAGAAGAAGGGCTAGCATCCATCTTGGATACTCCTGCTTAAATAGGCTTCCTCCCTCCAAGGGAAGGGGATACAGGGGATAGGGTTGTTAAGCAATCTCAAATAGCTCTTTTGACACACCTATTAGCCAATGCTATGATAAAATAAAGTAGATTGGTTAGAGGTGTCAGAGGTCCTAGATGCTAATCTAGGCAAGACTTTATGTCTGGAATTGAAACTCTTTATTTAGTATTGTTCTTTATTTGCCTCCTTTTGTCAGCCTTCTTTTCCGGTTCCGAGACTGCCTTTATTTCCTTGCAGCGGTTCAGGGTAGAGCATCTGGTTGAGACCAGGGTTAAACGGGCTAAACGGGTAGCCAGAATGATTGAGCGACCCGAAAAGTTCCTCTCCGTTGTTTTACTGGGTAACACCTTCGTCAACACGGCAGCTGCGGCGCTAGCCACCATTTTGGCTGTCTCTGTCTGGGGGCAGGAGTGGGGAGCGCTCGTTGCCACCATTGGGGTGACCATTATTCTTCTCATATTCTGTGAGACTACCCCTAAAACCATGGCTACCCGGTATAGCGAAAAGCTATCCCTTCTCTTGGTACGACCGCTAGAGGTGATTGCCTGGTTATTTACTCCCTTCGTATTTGTATTAAGCTGGATAGCCTCGGGCTTTACCAAGATGGTGGGAGGGACACCCGTGCCCCGGTCTCTGGTTAGCGAGGCAGAAATTCGCACCATGATATCGGTGGGGCACAAGGAGGGGACGGTAGAGAAGGAAGAAGCGGAGATGCTGCGCAATGTCTTTGATTTCGGTAACCGGCCGGCCAGAGAAGCGATAGTACCACGCACCGAGGTGGTATGGGTGGAGAAAGGTACCAAACTGGTTGATTTTTTTAACATCTATGCTGAATCTCCTCTGTCCCGCTTCCCGGTATATGAGGAGAATATGGATAACGTGGTGGGCATCCTCTCGGTAAAGGATGTGCTCATGGCTCTGGCTAAAGGCACTGTCACCAACGATAGCACCATGGATGGCCTTATTCGTCCGGCTTATTTTACTCCTGAAATTAAGCGTATCAGTGAAGTATTTGCTGAGATGAGGGAAAAGAACTATCGGATGGCAGTGGTGGTGGATGAATATGGTGGTACTGCGGGAATAGTCAGTCTCAGTCGTCTGGTCGAGGAAGTTGTCGGTCCGGTGGGGGATGAGTTTGCCGAGGCGGAGAAGGAATATGAAGCCATTGACGAGCACACCTTCCAGGTTGACGGTGGTATGCGCATTGAGGAAGCCAACGAAGAAATGGGCTTAGAGCTACCTGAGGGTGATTATGAAACGGTAGCTGGCTTTGTGCTTCACCTTTTGGGGCATATACCGAGGCAGGGCGAGCGGCTAAGATACAAAGGGTTGAAGCTGGTGATAACCAGAATGCGGGGGATGAAAATCGAGGAAATTTTGTTGACTAAGGAGAAACCTGCCAGGACTACAGGTTAGATTTTAGTTATTATGACTGAGAGCAGGATAATATTATATGTTCGGTAGTGAAACGCTATATTTAGTGCTTCTTTTCGTGTGTATCGGTCTGTCAGCTTTCTTTTGCAGCTCGGAAACCGCCTTCATCTCTTTACAGAGGCTGAGAGTAGAGCAGCTGGTTGAGACTAAGGTTAGGGGAGCCAGCCGATTAGCTAAAATTATTGGGCATCCAGAGAAGCTATTATCCACTATCCTCTTGGGTACTAACCTGGTAAATACGGCAGTTGCTGTTCTGGCTACTGTCCTGGCTGTCCACCTTTTGGGGTTGGGGGAAGAGCGAGGCGCGCTCATTGCTACCATTGGAGTCACCGTCATTTTGTTGATATTTGCTGAGACCACTCCCAAAACTATAGCTGCCCACTATTCGGAAAAGCTATCCTTACTCTTTGTTCGCCCGATAGAACTAGTATCCTGGTTGTTTACCCCCGTTGTATTTGTGTTAAGCTGGATAGCCTTGGGTTTTACCAAGATGGTGGGAGGAACACCCGTACCCCGGTCTCTGGTCAGCGAGGAGGAAATTCGCACCATGATATCGGTGGGGCACAAGGAAGGGACGGTTGAGGAGGAGCAGGCGGAGATGCTGCACAAGGTCTTTGACTTTGGCGACCGTCCCGTCCGTGAGGTTATGGTGCCACGCCCGGAGGTTGTCTGCATAGAGCAGGGCTCGACCGTGGCTGATTTTCTCACCCTTTACGCTGAATCTCCTCTGTCCCGCTTCCCGGTATATGATGAGAATATGGACAATGTAGTTGGCATCCTTTCAGTAAAGGATGTGCTTATGGCTCTGGCTAAAGGCGCTGTCACCAGAGATAGCACCATTGATGACCTTATCCGCCCGGCTTATTTTACCCCTGAGATTAAGCATATCAATGAGCTCTTTGCTGAGATGCAAAGCAAAAACTACCGGGTGGCGATGGTAGTAGATGAATATGGTGGTACCGCCGGCATGGTCAGTCTCAGTCGCCTGGTTGAGGAAATTGTTGGTCCGGTAGGAGATGAATTTGCCGAGGCGGAGAAGGAGTATGAAGCCATCAATGAGTATACCTTCCAGGTTGACGGTGGTATGCGCATTGAGGAAGTCAACGAAGAGATGGGCTTGGAGCTGCCCGAGGGTGATTATGAAACGGTAGCCGGTTTTGTGCTCCATCTTTTGGGACATATACCGAGGCAGGGTGAGCGGCTAAGATACAAAGGTTTGAAGCTGGAGATAACCAGAATGCGGGGGAT
>DATKVW010000072.1:0-9436 GCA_035529875.1 Dehalococcoidales bacterium
AGCTCTCATCATCAAAGGAGACAGGGGGTATAGAGAGAGAGGCATTAGCCCCTATTCTATTTATTTCTTCCCTCTACTTTGAAGGTAGCTAAGCGGGGTGTTTAAGCGGGACGCCAGTCCCTCTTTTAAAATTATTTCCCCCTCCCTTTGATTGAAGTTCAATTAAATGCTAGACTGTTAGGTAAGCGTATGAGCTATACCATTACCCACGAGAGCTTTGATAGCCTTACTTCCTGCTGGACCAACCCGAGTCACCGTTTGAAGTGGAATTCAATCTTTGTTCTACCTGCCTGGTTGAAGGTCTGGTGGCAGGAGCTTGGAACTGGAGCTGAACTGCATCTGGATGCTATCAGGCAGGAAAGGGAAGTCATTGGCATTGCCCCACTTCTAGTGAATAAGGAAACAGCTTCCTTTATCGGTAGCGCTGACGTCTGCGATTACCTTGACTTTGTTATTGCCCCCGGCAGGGAAAAGGATTTCTTTAGTGTCCTGCTTGATGACTTGAGGCAGAAGGGTATTAATCAGTTAGACCTGAGACCGTTGCGGCCCGATTCTACAGTGCTCTCTCATCTTGTAAGTACAGCCCAGAACCGGGGGTATGAGGTTCTCTGCCACCCTGAGGATGTTTCTCTGGAGCTAGACTTACCCGCTAACTGGGATGAATACCTGGCAACATTGAACAAAAAGCAACGCCATGAAGTTAGACGGAAGTTAAGGCGGTTATGGGAGGCAGGCAACGTAGAACATCGCTGTGTTGAGGCCGGTCGGGAGGTCGAAGATTATTTGGATATTTTTTTGAAGCTCTTTTCACTGAGCCGGGATGAGAAAGCCAGCTTCATGAATCCCAAGATGGAATCATTCTTCAGGTCACTAGCTAAGGCTATGGCTGAGATTGGGCTGCTGAGGTTAGGTATCATTCAGTTGGATAAGGCACCGGTGGCGATGACTATGGGGTTTGACTACAATGACGCGCACTACCTCTATAATAGTGCCTATGATCCCCAATTCAATTACTTAAGCGTGGGACTGCTTTGTAAAGTCCTCTGCCTCAAGGAGAGCATCGAGAAGGGCAGAAAGAAATGGGACTTTTTGAAAGGTGGAGAACCGTACAAATATCAACTCGGTGGCCAGGAAATACCCCTATACAGCTGCCAGATAACTATCAAGTGAGGAGGAGAGAACCCTGATGCCAACCAGCCGACTGAGAATAGCTATGCTCAGTGCGCATAGCTGTCCTATAGGGAGTTTAGGTGCGAAAGATACCGGTGGCATGAGTGTCTATATCCGGGAGCTGGCTCGCGAACTGGGGAAACAGGGGCATTTAGTGGATGTTTATACCCGTGTTCATGACCCCAGAGACGGTCAAATATATGAGCTTGGCCAGAATGCCCGACTCATCCACCTCAGGGCAGGCGAAGACAAGGAGATACATAAGTTAGCGGTGTATTCCCATCTTCCCGACTTTGCCTGCAAGCTGGAGAGTTTCAGGAAGCATAACAACCTCCAATACGATTTAATATTTAGCCATTACTGGCTTTCGGGTTGGGTAGGGAAATCTCTACAACGCTGGTGGAATGTTCCTCATGTTATGATGTTCCATACGTTAGGTGCGGTTAAGAGTGCTATTGGTATTGGAGAAGAGGAGCCTGAGCTTCGTATTGAGACGGAAAGAGACTTGGCTAAAAGTTGCCATCATATTATCGCCGCAACGGAGAAGGAAAAGGAGAATCTTATTTTGCACTACAGCGCTTCGCCGGAAAGAATTGGTGTGGTGCCTTGTGGAGTGAACCTAGAATTATTCCAGCCCGTGGACAAAGGGACTGCCAAGCAGCAGTTAGGCTTTGATGACAACAAAATCATCTTATTTGTGGGCAGGATTGACCCATTAAAGGGCATAGATAGGTTAATAAAGGCTATACCCTATCTGCAAGATACCCACAGGCTAAGATTGGTTATCATCGGTGGTGATGAACATAGCCAGCATGAAATAGCACAGCTACAGAAGCTGTCCGGTGACCTCCATATACAGGATTCAGTTACTTTTCTTGGCTTGATAAAGCATGACCAGCTGCCTTATTTTTATAGTGCGGCTGATGCTTGTGTGGTTCCCTCTTATTACGAGAGCTTCGGGCTGGTAGCCCTGGAATCCCTGGCTTGTGGCACGCCGGTAGTGGCTACCGATGTAGGCGACCTTAAAAGTGTTATCCGCCAGGGAGAGACAGGATATGTGATAACAGATAATGCTCCTCACCACCTTGCCGAAAAAATAGCTTTGCTTCTTTCCATGCCAGGCATAGATACAGAATCTGCCCTGTCAATTCGGGCATCAGTAAGCAGATTTAGCTGGTCAAATATTGCTGAGGCGCTTGTTAGAGAATGCAGGCTGGTGCTGGCTAATCATCTCGCCCCGGTGCCCTAGTTTATCGCCTTTTCGTACCACAAGGTGCTTGCCCGAACTTCAAAGCCAATAGACTGGTAAAGGGCACAAGCTGCCTTGTTCTCGCTGTCCACGGTCAACTCGGCAACCCGTAATCCCTTACCTTTGAGGTGGGCTAGCCCGGCCAGGAGGGCTTTTTTGCCTACCCCCCTACCTCTATAATCCGGGTCTGCCCCGAGCATAAAGATTCGCCCCTTTCTTCCAATAGCAGTTCCCCCTCCACCGGTTATCTCCGTCCAGCAATAGCCGATGACCTTATCTCCCTCGCAGGTTAGAATTATATCCTCCGGAGAACAGGTACTTGAACTGGTACGGTACATTATCTCCTCTACAGTATTGGGATTGTATCCCCAGGTGCCAGTAAGGGCACGATTCTGAATTTGGGTGAGCTTGGCTTCCTCACCAGGCTGTAGATGGCGCCACCCTAAAGCAGGCCGGTCAATATCCTGCTGACTAACTTTAGCCATGTCTAGCCTCAATTCAAGGAACCGCCGGACACACTCAAAACCTAGTTTAGATAGCACACTTTTGGCAACTATGTTATCCTGTGGTATACTTATATGGGCTAGACTTGCTCCTAATTCCTGAGCACGCCGGGTAGCGTAACTGAGGAGTTTTGTGGCTAGACCCCTTCTTCGATGTTCGGGGTGTATCCAACAGTCAAGAATAACCCGCCCGATGGTCAGCTCCGGCGCCACATCCATGTAGCCGACGATATCCCTATCAATTTCAACAATAAACAAGTCCTGCTCAGGGGAGCAGTTGGGTCGCCCCAGGTGCTCAGCAATGACCTGTGGTGAAACACAACGCCCGGTTGGCTCTAGTTTTTCAGCCTCAATGCTTAAGCGGACGTATTTATCAAAATCTGTGGGCTGATAATTACTTATGGTATAAGGGGAGTTACTCATTGACTATAAATATCCTCAAGTTAGAATTGTATCAGCTTAAGCGGATATTATACAATTGTTATTGTGTATCTTGAATTAAGGAGACTCAGGTGCGATGACCAAGCAGGCTCAGGTTATGGTGGTTACCCCGCACCCGGACGATGCTGAATTTGGTGTTGCCGGGACGGTAGCTCGTTGGACAGGAGAAGGGAAGGACGTTATTTACGTGGTGTGCACCAATGGTGATAAGGGCACCAGCGATACTAATGTGAAGCCGGATGAACTGGCCAGAATCCGAGAGCAGGAACAACTGGCTGCCGCCAAGCTGCTGGGGGTGAGAGAGGTTATATTCTTAAGGCATGCCGACCAATCTCTTGAAGATACACCTGAGTTCCGGGAGGAGATTGTTCGGCTGATAAGGAGGTATCGGCCGGAGATAGTGGTAACGGCGGACCCCTACCGGCGCTATCTCTGGCATCGCGACCACCGCATCACTGGCCAGGTAACACTGGATGCCGTATTCCCCTATGCCAGAGACTATCTTTCCTACCCTGAGTTGCTGGAAGAAGGCCTTCAGCCCCACAAGGTGAGGGAAGTTTGGTTCTGGGCTGCTGAAGACCCTAACTACCGCTCGAAAATCACGGACACCTTTGATATCAAGCTTGCTGCTCTGGGCTGCCACAAGAGCCAGGTAGGAAATAGACTACCGCCGGAGATGGAAGCGCGGTTGAGAGAGCGGGCTAAGCAGATGGCAGAGGGAGAGGACTATGAGCTGGCCGAGGCTTTCCATCGTGTCGAGCTGAGGTGGTAATCAGCTCACCTGGCTAGGATGAGAGCCAGAGTACATCCCCGCAAAGATTCGGATTATGGGAACGAGTGGAAAAGGCGGCAAATTCGTCTTTCTCCTTCTTTAACACAGTGGCGGCACCGTGGCCGGGGTATATTTGAGTATCATCAGGCAGGACAAAAATCCTCTCGGTTATGGATTGGACTATCTGCTGAAAATCAGCGGGCGACCATGTCTTACCGGGTCCGCCGGGGAAAATGGTATCGCCTGACATCAGGTATTTACCCGACTTAAAGCATAAACTGCCCGGCGTATGGCCCGGTGTATGCAGCACCTCAAGCATGATGTTTCCGAATGAAACCACATCACCATTGTTCAGCAGTATTTTTGGCGGCGATGGCAATCTTCTCGTATCTAAAGCATGAGCAGCCAGGGGGACCTTTAGCCTAGACCGTAATTCGGCAAGGGCACCAATATGATCCATGTGGTTATGAGTCAGCAATATGTATTTAGGGGTAGTGTCCTTTAATCTGCCCACAATTGTGCCCGCATCAGCCGGGGCATCTATCAGGACACTTTCCCGCGTTTTTGGGCAGACTAGAATATAGGCATTGGTGCCAAAGGAGCCTAATTCAAGCCTCTCGATCTGGATATCGTCGTCTTTTACTATAACCACCATTCCTCTTTCACTCCTCGATATTACTTATGTCCCTTACCTCCTGGGTGCTATTAGAGCATGTGAGAGATAAAACCTAATCGGCAGACTTCTCTCCAGGCTGATGGTGAGCTTTTGGGAGAAGCCCCGGCTCGCTTTCGTATCCTGCCTGCTATGTTGAACATTCTCATCTAGAGTTGCAGGTAACTTTAGGGAGTAGCTTCGGCACCGATTAGCTCTCTTATTTAAGGGAAGATCTTTTCGGCTTGTTCTGCTCTTATTCTTTCCGTAGCTCTTTCCATTCCCGAAACTATCTCGTAAGCCGTTTCAGACGCCCCCACAGTTTGAATAGCTGCCCGGTTTACTGCCCTTTCCACTGGGACAAGCTCACGCAAAAAAGCTTCATAATTATCCCGATTTTGGTAGGCATCTTTCACCAGAGCTTCATAACTATTGCCTTCAGCTCCAAGCAGCTTAAGATAGTGGTCGAGGAGCAGGTTTATCTCGTTCATTTGTTTCCTGCGTATTTTCTCAGAATAAATTCCCTTATTATCAGCGCCGAGTATATCTTGGGTCTTATTATCAATCTGGGCTACTGCGTCTTGCCTGGATTGGCCTTTCTTTACAATGTCAAGGGCAGCGTCAAGAGCCAGCCTTTTGGTGAACAGCATATTCAGCACAAAAGTCTCGTGAGTTCTCCTGTATTTTAGAAGAGTAAAAAAGAAAATGAATGGGACCATAAATACCCAGATTGTTATGTCTGGCATTTTCACCACTTTTTTGGCAACAGCTTTGGCCAGCCGCCGTTCCTGGGAACGAATAATGTTATACTTGGTATCTACAAAAGTTGGCAAAATTGCTCTCATGGTTAGCCCTCCCTTGCCTCTAAAAAGAATTTGCTTACTCCCTTTGTCCTCAGTTCGTCTACTAATTTCTGTTTCGTCAGCATTGGCTCCACAATCACTGCGGTCTCACCCAATCTCTCAATTACAGCTCGGTCTATTTCTTTTTCAATGGCGGTAAGCTGATGTAAGAAAGCTTCATAATTGTCCTGAGTTTGGTAGGCATTTTTCACCAGGGACTGGTAATTGTCCCCCTCAACCTCAAGCAGTTTAGAATAATGGTTAATGAGCAAATTTACTCCCTTCACTTGCCCCTGGTGTATTCCCCAGGAGTAGAGTTTTTGCGAGATGAGCCGGTCTCTAGTTTCGCTCTCAATCCTGTCAAGCTGGCGTTGCCTATCTTCGCCTTGATTTATGGTAACAGCAGCATCCAGAGCCAGTTTTTTGGTAAACAGGAAATTCCTGGCGAATATTTCGGTATCCTTCTTCCTCTGGAAAAAATCAAAAATAAACACGAAGGGCATCAAGAGGTGCCATACCGACAAGGGTTTCATTATTATCATCCTCGTAGCAACAGCTCTGGCGAACGTCTCCTCGTAAGAGAGAATAATACCATACTTTGTCTGCATAACCACCACCCCTCCCCGGTTTAGGATGATAGCACCCCCTCTTCTCCTGTGTCAATCAGTTTAGGAGGAGGTCGTTTAGCAACCTATCCCCCTGACCCCTTCCAAGAATAAATCCTAAATCCTAATTTCTAAATCCTAAACTTGAGGGTTTGGTTTTTGGGTTTTGGTGATTAGTGTTTTGAATTTGTTTAGAGTTTCGTGCTTAGAATTTTGGCTTTCACTATGGGCTTTGCCCCTCTCTAAAGTCTCCTTCCCCTTTGAGGACAGGAGCCTACTTAATCAGGGGTGTCTAAGAGGGGCGTTAGCCCCTCTTTCAAAACTATTTCCCCCTCTCCTTCTCAAGGCGAGGGGGATTAAGGGGGTGAGGTTGACCCATTAGTAAATCTAACGGGGTTGATAAACAATCTTTTAGGGGGATATTTTATACCGGGGTTCTTAACCGTGGTATAATGTGACCGAAGTATTATATAGGTTATGATGCACTATGGCATTACCCCGGATTGTACAGCTTGAAGTAACCACTGCTTGCCAGTTGCGGTGCAGTTTCTGCCCTCGCACCGTTCTGGCTGACCGTTGGGTAACGGCTCACTTGCCCTGGGAGACGTTTTCTTCGCTGCTACCTTTTGTCCGACGCACAGGGCTGGTGCATCTGCAGGGGTGGGGGGAGCCACTACTTCATCCCCATCTGTGGGATATGGCAGCAGCTATTAAAGAAAGACACGGACGGGTAAGTTTGACTACCAATGCTTTGTTACTGGACAAGGCGGCAAGCCACGAGGCTTGTCGAATAGGCGTTAATTTAGTAGCCATTTCAGTAGCTGGAGCTCGAGCCGAAACCAACGATTCTTTACGGGTAGGCTCTCACCTTGACCAGATTTGTGCCAATGTCTCTTATCTGTGCCAGCTCAAGCCTCGCCCAAAGGTAAACCTGGTTATGCAGATGATGAAGCCTACCCTGGAGGAGTTACCGGAACTGGTGACTTTAGCCGCCAGATTGGGAGTAGATGGAGTGGTAGCTCCGAATCTAGATTATATTCCCACTGTTGAAGTAGATGCCCTCAGAGCCTTTAGCTTTTCCCCTGATTTTCATCAGATTGAGCTGATTAATGAAGCACAAACCAAGGGCAAAGAATTAGGGGTCAAGGTACGCATATATCCCTTAAGACCCAGCAGTGACATTTTGATGTGTGATGCTGACCCGGTGCACAATGTGTGGATTACAGTATGGGGTGAAGTAGCGCCTTGCCCATACCTTGCCCTTCCTTGCCGGGGTGATTTCCCCAGGCTTTTCTGGGGGAAGCAGGAGCACCTGTCTCGCTTCAGCTTTGGCAGGGTTACCGAAGGGCTTGACCGGGTAGTCAACAGTCAATCGGCTCGCTCCTTCCGGGAAGCTTTTGCCCGCCGCTTGCAGGCAAGTAGGTTGGATACTATGACTGCCGTGGCACTATCAGCAATGCCCAGGGTGCGCAGCACGTCAGGTGCCTTCTTGGAACCATTAGCCGAGACGAAATCTCTGAAGAAAGCTACCGCACTACTACCACCCCCTGACCTTTGCCGCAACTGCTACAAGTTCTACGGTCTCTGAGGCAGGTAAGGAGAGGGTTCCTAAAGGAACCCTCTCCTTTTTGCTGCTGTTAGTCTGGGAGAATGGGCGGAGTGAAGAGCCACCCGGACCAGAGGACATAGACTACCCCCAGCGTCCAGAATGCATTAAATAGCTGGGCGAGCCAGTAGGCAGCAGCCGGTCTGCCGCCACCAACCGTGACTAGCTCCTTGAAGTTGGTTTCCAGACCGATGCTGACGAAAGCCATAGCAAAGAATAAGCTACGGTAACTCTTGCACAGTCCGGAGGCTACAGCTGCCCCATCTGCGCCCAGGGTGGGCACGACGGCAAAGGTGATAATTAGTGAGGCTACGACAAAACCGATGATGAACTTGGGGAAGCGGTACCAGATTTCCATGTACGAAGGTCGTTTTGCCCCTGGCTTTCTCTCCAGAGACATGGTAGCCCAGATAGCCAGGAAAAAGGCGGCGAAGCCAATGAGGACATTCTGAGCCATCTTGACCATAGCTGCCGCCTCCAGCGCTGCCTTGGTGCCGATTACCTCCCCGGCAGCTACTACTGAGCCGGTATTGTCAATAACTCCGCCAACCCAGGCACCTGCCATATTTGTCGGCAGACCTATAGCCCTAGCTATAGGGGGCATAACTATAATCAATACTACGGCACAAACCATCAGCCAGGCGATAATGTAGCTAACTTCCTTGGGGTCGCCTTTGACCGCTCCGCCGGCAGCAATGGACGCCGAAACGCCGCAGATAGAGTTGCCGGTAGCTATGATGCTGGAGAAGCGTTCCGTCAAGCCAAAGCGTCGGCACAGCCAGTAGGTAAAGAACCAGACTGCTCCCACTACTAACAGAGCCTGTCCCATACCAACGCCACCAGCCTTCATTACCACCTGGAACATGATGGTGGCTCCCATGCAGACCAGACCAATCTTGATGAAATACTCCGTCATAACGCTGGCTTTCAGCCACTTAGGAACGCGGAAGACGTTACTGATGATGAGACCAAACCCCAGTGCCCAGAGGACATAGGGGATTCCCCAGTATTTGATTTGGGTCTGGTGGGCGATGACCTCGGCTAGGACAACCAGCAAGAAGATGGCGATAAAGCCGGGGACATACAGGCGAAGATTCCTCTTCATTAAGGCGCAGCCAATGATAGTTATTACAAGGATGAAGAGGAGATTGATGATACCCATCCACAGGGTGTCCATCCCCTTGGGGAAGATATCGGCTGCGGCTGACCATGTGCCGTATTTGATAGTATTTGGGACTACCCCGACCCAGGCCAAAATCAGGATTAGCCAGCCAATCCAGCACGCCCACCAATCTTCCACTCTCCATAGAGATGACCAGTCAATACCTTTTTTCTCTTGCATAAAATTTCTCCTTTAACAGGATTAATCAGTGATAACTGCTAGAAAACTGTTGAGGGGTGATGTTCCATATTCTCGATGGCATTACCTCCTTCCTCTCATATTTCATCACCAATATCGCCTGGTCTAAAATTCAGTTTTTAATGTCTTTAATCTGTATTAGACCCTGCCTGCCAAAAAAACAGGAGGTCAAGCGTTGCTAGCATCGAATTTTTTCTTTCATTCGGTAGCCTCACTTGACCCCCCCATTGCCTAAA
>DATKVW010000073.1:0-6619 GCA_035529875.1 Dehalococcoidales bacterium
GTGGTGCAGGTAATGGGGCAGAAGGCAAACCCCAGAAACTTCCTGCTAATGCACGCTATGGGTCCCAATGTGGCTGGAGCGATTGGTGCCGCCATCGCCGGTGGTGTATTCCTCGGTATGGTGGGCTGATATACCACTTAGCTCTCATGTCTTTAATTCAAACCAATTAGTATCAACCTCACCCCCTTTATCCCCCTCTCCTTAAAAGGAGAGGGGGAAATAATTTTAAAAGAGGGACGCTAGTCCCTCTTAAACACCCGCTAGTCTAACCCCCTCCGAAGGGCGGGAAAAGAAATTTTAGAGAGGGGCTTCGCCCCTCTCTAACTCACACTCCCCCTTCCCTTATTAAGGGAAGGGGGTCAGGGGAATAGGTTGCTAAAGGTCTCTTTAAATTACCCTTGCCTTATTGTCTAAAATAGAATAAAGTTAACCCCGTGGACAGGTCAGGTAAACTACATAACAGGACTATCTTTGTCTGTCAGCAGTGTGGCAAAGAAAGCCTGAAATGGCTGGGGCGCTGTCCTAACTGTCAGCAGTGGAACACCTTCGTGGAAAAGACGGTAACTGCTCCTGCCGCATTTGGCACTCCCCTTGTAGAAAATCCTCCCCAAGAGCTGGCTCAGGTGGTTATTGAGGCAGCCGACCGCTTCCCGATTGCTCTAACTGAGTTTAATCGGGTGCTGGGTGGAGGACTGGTGCCGGGTTCTCTGGTGCTCATTAGTGGTGACCCCGGTATCGGCAAGTCAACCCTTATGCTTCAGGCATCAGCCCTGGTGGCGCGTGATAAGGGTAATGTGGTCTATGTTTCCGGCGAGGAAACGGTACGTCAGACTAAGCTCAGGGCAGAGCGCCTGGGGATAAAGGGTGAAGGACTTTACCTCCTGGCGGAGACCAACCTGGAGGCTATCCTGAATCAGCTAGAACAGTTATCACCCAGCTTGGTGGTTATTGACTCCATTCAGACCGTATACCTCCCTGAACTGGATACATCGCCAGGCAGCGTAACCCAGGTGCGAGAATGCACCCTGCGACTTATGCGCTGGGCAAAGCTCAGTGCTGTGCCTGCTTTCATTGCCGGGCATGTTACCAAAGAAGGAGCTATCGCCGGTCCCCGGGTTCTGGAACATATTGTTGATGTGGTGCTCTACCTTGAGGGCGAACAGTTTAGTGCTTTCAGATTACTGCGCTGCGTGAAAAACCGCTTCGGCTCTACTAACGAAGTAGGTGTTTTTGAAATGAAAGCACAGGGGCTGGTAGAAGTGGAGAATCCGTCACAGGCATTTTTATCACAGCGCTATAAAGAAGCAATAGGCTCGACGGTAGTGCCAACACTGGAAGGAAGTCGTCCGTTACTGGTGGAGATTCAAGCCCTGACCAACCCCACCAGCTTTGGCTTACCCCGCCGCACCGCCAACGGTGTTGATTTCGGTCGGTTACTGCTGATTATTGCCGTGCTGACCAAGCGGGTCGGCTTAAGGCTGGGCAACCAGGATATTATCGCCAATGTTACCAGTGGACTTAAAATCAGTGAGCCAGCCGCTGATTTAGGTATCGCCCTGGCGATTGCTTCCAGCTCTCGTGATGTAGCCGTTGACCCCAATTTAGTAGCAGTGGGGGAGGTAGGGTTGAGCGGAGAACTACGAGCTGTCCCTCAATTAGACCGTCGGGTAAACGAAGCCACCCGGCTCGGCTTCAAACGCTGCCTGGTACCTAAAATCGGTGCCAGAGTTAGTCCTGCCCCTAAGAACATTGAGCTTATTCCGGTCAGCACCTTAAGAGAGGCAATAGGAGTGGGGCTGGTGAGGGGTAGGGCTAAAGAATAGGCTGATAAGAAGAATAGTGGGGAAGAAGGAATGATAGAAAAGAATATATTACGCGCCCTTGTGTTAGAAATACTAAGTCAAATGCCAAAAACACAGATTAATCATGTTATCGGTGCCGTGGAAAGGTTGGTTGCAGAACGTGGCCTCTTTCCAAGTTCGGATGATTGCCAGCGTCTCGGTGTCGACTACCAATCCTACCAACAGAAGCAACTAAACCCCATTGATAATCTTACAATCAGTGAGGTCATTTGGGATCTTATCCTAGAACATGTAGTGACGCCAGGTGAGAACATGCCAGATAAAGGTTTCCCTTTCTTTAGACTTACTGAATTTGGTAAAGATTATATCTCTCAATCAGCTCCTCATTACTATGACCCACAGGGTTATATGAAATTCTTGAGGAATATCGTCCAAAATCTTGACCCCGTTATCGAACAATACATTTTTGAAAGCCTGAATTGTTACAGGCGACAACTCTTTTTCGCCTCGGCTGTCATGATTGGTGCAGCAGCAGAAAAAGCAATATTACTGCTGTTGCAGGCAATCACTAATTCCATGAGTAATCCAAGCAGTAAAAGAAAAGCTGCACAATTGATAGATAAACCTAACTTGCCAGAGATTTTTGATACGATTAGGAAAACCGTTGAACCGCTTATCAAAGCAAAGACAATCCCTTACTCTGTTCATAAGGGTTGTACAGAACACCTGATGTCACTCTTTGAGATGATTCGTGTTCAAAGAAATGACGCGATTCATCCAGTATGTGGGCAGGTCGACAGAACTAAGGTCTTTCTATCATTACAAACTATACCAGCAGCACTTGAGACTATTAATAAGTTAGTTGAGTGGTTAGGAAGTAATTCCATTCCATAGGAACATTAGGATAAATACTGAATTCTCAGGTATGAAAATTATTGATTACCAAAACATATGAGCGCTTATCATAGCTACTTACAATTCGCAAACTTTATGTAAACTTAACCTTATGTTCTAACTACCCAGCGGAATCAGACAAATAAAGAGCAGAATGTCGTTCCCCTTGTTAACCAGGCAGTGGTGCTCGTCAGGGGGAATGAAGATAACACTATCTTTAGCTATCGGAGTTTCACCCTGCTCCCCAACCACTACCCCTTTACCGGAAAGAACAAATACCTCGTGTTCCCAGGGATGAGAATGGGATGGAGTTGAGCTACCCGGCTCCACCTCAAAGACACGCATCTTAAAGTTAGGTGCCCCATCATCCTCCCCTATTACCACCCGCATAGCTACCCCAGGTAGCTCTTCGCTAGCTTTAACATCAAGATAATGCTTTACTTTCATTCACAACCTCCTTGTTTACCATTGCCCCCATTATACTGATTACACAATGTTTAGCAACCTATCCCCCTGACCCCCTCTCCTTTGACGGCAGGAGCTTATTTAACCAGGAATGTTTAAGAGGGGCGTTAGCCCCTCTTTCAGAACTATCTCCCCCTCTCCTAAATAGGAGAGGGGGATTAAGGGGGTGAGGTAGAGAAATAATCCCCTATTCAATGCTAGATATGGAGCCACTTTTGCTTTATAATCAGGTGGTGAGCTTGAAAACAAGGAGTCAACAAAAAGTCGGCGCAGTTATTGTGGCTGCCGGCTCAAGCCAGCGAATGGGCGGGCTGGATAAGATGTCCGCCCCGATAGGTGGCAGACCGGCTCTAGCCCGGGTGATTGATGTCTTTCACCGGTGCCAGGCGATTGACCAGATTGTAGTGGTGGTAACCGAAAACAATGTTGACTGGTGCCGTCAACTGGTAGCCGAGCACGGGTGGTCGAAAGTAACTGATATTTGTCCCGGGGGCGAGCGTCGTCGGGACTCGGTAGCCATTGGGCTGAGCCGACTCAAGGACTGCCACTGGGCAGTAATCCACGATGGAGCCCGACCTCTACTAACCAAGGATTTAATCCAACAGGGACTAACCGAGGCTAAAAAAACCGGCGCCGCTGTGGCTGCAGTTCCAGTCACCGATACCATTAAGCTGGCTGGGACTGACCGGCTCGTCCAGCAGACACTGCTACGGCCCAATCTATGGACAGTGCAGACCCCCCAGGTATTTCGTTTTGATATAATAACTCAAGCCCACCAACAAGCGAAAGGTGATGCGACTGATGATGCGGCACTGGTAGAGCAGTTGGGCTACCCGGTTAAATTATATATGGGCTCGTATGATAATATAAAGATAACCACCCCTGAAGACCTGGCTCTGGCTGAGGTTTTGGTTAAGAAATATGGAAAATAAGATTCGTGTTGGTATAGGTTGTGATGTCCATCCCCTGACTCCGGGACACCGGCTGGTGCTGGGGGGAGTCAACATACCCTTTGATAAGGGGCTTGACGGTTGGAGTGACGCCGATGTGCTGACCCATGCCATTATTGATGCCCTGCTCGGAGCCGCCGCTCTGGGAGATATAGGTAATCACTTCCCGCCCGGTGAACCACAATATAAGAATATCCCCAGCCTGACACTACTCAAAAAGGTAAAAGACGAGCTGGCAGAAAGCAACTGGCAGGTAAATAATATTGACGCTACCATTGTGGCGGAAGAGCCCAAACTGGGAGACTTTATCCAACAGATGCGGCATCAGCTCAGCCAGACGCTGGGAGTTGCTCCCGGTCAGGTGAGCGTGAAGGCGAGCACCTCAGAGAGACTGGGGTTTGTTGGTCGAGGAGAGGGGATAGCAGCTCACGCTGTAGCCTTAATACAGAAAATGTCTCAAGATGATTAGGATATACTATGCTTAGATGTGCAATAATCACGATAACTATTTGCCTTCCCGGGATACTGGACTGCACCTGTCCTATGCCCCGGTCTATCGGGGCAACGGGTAAGAAGTTTTAGTTGGGGAAGGAGATAGGTTCAATGTCGCTTATTGCTAACATTAAAAAGGATATAAAGTCTATTTTTGACCATGACCCGGCGGCGGTCAGCACCTTAGAAATACTGCTAACTTACCCCGGATTCCACGCCCGTCAGCTTCATCGTTTAGCCCACACCCTGCTCCGGTGGCATCTTCCGCTATTACCCCGGCTGGTGTCTCACATCAACCGATTCTTCACCGGCATTGAAATCCACCCCGGAGCTACGATAGGAGAAGGTCTCTGCATTGACCATGGTATGGGGGTGGTCATCGGGGAGACCTCAGTAATTGGGAATAATGTTACCCTATACCAGGGGGTAACCCTGGGTGGTACCAGCCACCAGCGGGCAAAGCGCCACCCTACTCTGGGCAACAACGTCGTGGTTGGTGTTGGTGCCCAGCTTATTGGCAATATCACCATCGGAGATAACGCCAAGGTCGGTGCCGGTTCGGTCGTCATAACCTCAGTACCGGCTAATGCTACTGTGGTGGGGGTGCCGGGACGGGTGGTCACCCTCAGAAACCCGGATACCGATACCGTAGAAAAATTGCCCGACCCGGTGGGCGAAAGACTGGACTCACTGGAGCAAAAAATAATGGAACTAGAAAAGCGTTTAGCCAGAGTGAAAGGAAGCCAAGAATGAAGGTATATAACACCCTTTCCGGACAAAAGGAGGAGTTTCTACCTCAGGGCGATGAAGTCAAGATGTATGTCTGCGGGGTTACCCCTTATGACCACTGCCACATCGGGCACGCTATGAGTTATGTCATCTTTGATGTCGTCAAACGCTACCTGGAGTTTCGCGGCTACAAGGTAAAGTATGTGCAGAATATCACTGACATTGATGACAAGATTATAGACCGGGCTAATAAGCTTGGTATCGCAACTCAGGAGCTAGCTGGAAAATTCACTGATAGCTACTTTGCTGATATGGATGCCCTGAACATCAGGCGAGCTGATATCTACCCCAGAGCCACCGAGGAGATACCCAAAATTATTGAGGTGATACAGGGGCTGGTAGACAAGGGGTATGCCTACCCGGCACGGGGAAGCGTCTATTTAAGAGTGAGAAATGTTGCCGACTACGGCAAGCTATCCCACCGCACCCTGGAGTCTATGATAACTGAATGTAACATAGAGTTTGAGAAGGAAAAGGAACACCCCATGGACTTCGTTCTATGGAAAGCAGCCAAGCCCGGGGAGCCATGCTGGGAAAGCCCCTGGGGCAAGGGTAGACCGGGCTGGCACATTGAGTGCAGTGCTATGTCCTTGAAATACCTGGGGGATACCCTTGACATTCACGGCGGGGGGCAGGACCTGATTTTCCCCCACCACGAGAACGAGATAGCCCAGTCGGAGAGCTTTACCGGCAAGAAGCCATTCGTTAAGTACTGGCTGCATAATGGGTTACTCCAGCTTGGCGAAGACAAGATGAGCAAGTCTCTGGGCAACCTGATAACCATAAAACAGGCACTGGAAAAGTATAGCCCTGATGCCATCCGTATTTTCATCCTGAGCTCACACTACCGCAGCCCCCTCACCTATTCTGAGGAGGCAATAGAGGCAGCGGAGAAAGGAGCCGACAGGTTACGCCAGGCACTTCACAGTGAGAACGAAAAAAACAAAGCCGCTAAGAACATAGAGGCTGAATCCTATCGCCGGAGATTTATTGAGGCGATGGACGATGATTTCAACACGGCGCAAGCTCTAGCCACCCTGTTTGATTTAACCCGGGAGATTAACCGGGCTGATGAAGCAGGGTACGACTCTAAAGGGGCACGAAAGCTGCTGCAGGAACTCGGTGGTATACTAGGCTTGACTTTTAAGGAGCCGGAGATGCCACCCCTTGAAGTTGAGCCACTAAGACAGCTACTGATTTCAATAAATAAGTGGCGTCTGGAAGCCG
>DATKVW010000074.1:0-3371 GCA_035529875.1 Dehalococcoidales bacterium
CTTTACGCGCTAAGGCTAAACGGTGGATAGCGGTCGGTGGTTAACAAAAAGGCGTATACAGCTACCCTTAAAGACCACCGGTAGACACCAACCACCAGGTCAAATAAGCCCCTCGGATAACGCCCGGTAAACAAAATGGCAAACCAGGCAAAAATTATACACACCACGGCAGCAATATAAAGGAACCAGAGAATAATGTAGTGGGGAATCGCCAGAAACCATTTTACCAGCGGCAGCCAGCGGTTAAGGTCTTTCTGAGCATCCGGGTATGGTATCTCAATATGCACCGCCTGGTCTTCGTCAGTTGAGGGGTATTCATCCCTTAAAAGTGAAAGATAAGCCGCAACACGGGTGCTGAACTTGGTTAGAGCTACATTCCAGTCAAACCACCACCTGGGATACTTCTGCCGGAAGAGAAGCATTAATACGATTGGTAGAACTAAAAGTCCACCAACGGCATATTGATAAGTCCACCCATTTGCGGCACCCCATTGGTAGTCAGGACCATTAACCAAACTCAGGATAATAGCGATGGGTACTAACATAAAGAGTCGGAAGATGGTAGTCAACCTGTTCAGCTTTCTATCAGGGTAATCGATAGATAAGCTTGCTGGATACGTGGTTGAAATTTCCGCCATGATAAACCTCCCCCTGGTTATTTATTATGACCTTCCGTTATATTTTTAATTCCAGCCCCGATGCTACTCTCACCTCCTTTTCTATTGCACTAATATAAATGTGCAATCTGTACTTGAGTATGTGCCAAGCTGATTATGTTTCATCTCTTACGCAAATAAACAAACCAATAGACAATTGCTACCAAGAAGACGCCACCGATTATGTTGCCTATGGTTACCGGCAGCAGGTTATGGAGGAAGAATGTATGCCAGGTAAGGTCTTGATAGGCGGCAGGGTTTGCTCCTACCGATTGCCAGAATGTAGCCGGTGCCCAGGACTTGATAATAATCGCCAGCGGTATAAAATACATATTCGCCACACAGTGTTCAAAACCAGCGGCAACAAAGGCAGCGATGGGAAAAATGACTGCAAAAATCCGGTCCACCGTGCTGCGGGCACTGAAGCTTAACCATATCGCCAGACAAACCAGTGCATTACACAGTATCCCCAGCACCACTGCCTGGAGAAAGTCAAGATTTACTTTAGCCAGTCCAATATTTAGCGCGGTCATACCTACCGCCCCGCCTGCCATTTCAAACTGTTTTCCCAGAAACACAAACAGAGCAGTACCTATCGCACCAACAAAATTACCCACATAGACTAGTCCCCAGTTTCGCAGGAGATGCCGGGTAGAGAACCTCCGGTTAACCCAGGCCATTACAATTAAGTTGTTACCGGTGAATAGCTCGGCCCCACCTACCACTACCAGCACCAGTCCCAGGCTAAAGACAACACCGCCCATGACCCGCCCCCAACCCCAGGGAATTACCTCACTGGTTCCTGTAAGCGAAATAGTGGCAAATATAGCCCCCAGCGCGATAAAGGCTCCAGCCAGGACAGCCAGCGCCATCGTACTCAGCGTATCAAGGTTTGCCTTTTTTACTCCGATGGTCTCTGCCTTCTGTGCCATTTCGGAAGGCAAAAGAGCGTCAAGGCTTACCGGTGGAACCTTATTAAGTGGTTCTGGCATAACTACAATATTCCTCCTCTTTTTAATTAGTTTTATTCCACTAAATTCTGCCCGGCAAGAAAAGCCTGTTGCAGGGCATCGGGATGTTTGGCTATAGCCCCTTTCTCGTCTACCCTACGAAACAGCAGGTCGCCGGCATAGGTAATATTAAGAGTGTTAAACAGGGCTCTCACCGTAGCCAGTGCTGGCTCAAACAGATTGGCAACCTTCCTGCCTCCGACAGAAATAAAAAATCCTTTTCTCTCCCGCTCATTACCCAACGGTGGTATCTTTAGTACATACTTGCGTGCCCATAATGCCTGGCAGCGGTCAATCATCGCCTTCATCTGGGCAGTTACCGTCATAAACTGTATGGGCGAGGCTAACACCACCCGGTCAGTCTCCTCCAGCTCCTTATAAACCATCTGCATATCATCCTGTATCCGGCAGTTACCCGCCTCCAGACAAGCATCACAGTGCTGGCAAGGAGTAATTTTGAGGTTATTAAGGATAAGAGTTTTGACCTCAGCCCCCCTGCTGGCAGCACCCTTCATCAGTTCAGCCAGCAGCAGGTCGGTGTTGCCATCCCGGCGCGGGCTACCGGCAATGCCCAGCACCCTCAACTTTTTTCTCCTTCAATACAGCTCAGGATTTCCTTCTCCCTGGCTTCCATCTGGCGCTTCAGTTCCGGTTTCTCATCCTCATACCCCAGTAGATGGAGTATACCATGAATGATGAGAATGGTAATCTCCTTTTTTATGGAATGTCCCTGCTCTTCAGCCTGGGCAACAGCCTGGGGATAAGAGATGATAACCTCTCCCAGATGTGATACCCCGTCAGGGGGTGGAACAAAAGGGAGGAGGTCCCCGCCAGCAGATGACTCGGGAAGCAGGGAAAAGGCAATTACATCGGTAGGTCTGTCCCGCCCCAGATAGTCTCGGTTTAACTGCTGTATCCTTTCCTGACTGGCAATAACCAGACCAAGCTCGGCTTCAGAGCTCACCCCCTGAGCAATAAGCACCCGCTCGGCAGTGCTCTGCAGCCAGTCCTCTTCAAGGTGTTCCCCAACCCCCCCTTCAATTAAGACATTAATCTCCACGAACTAATCATACCATAGGCCAGGATTGTTTAGAAACCTATCCCCCAGCTCCCTTCCAATGATAAATTCTAAACCCTAAACAAACTCAAAATACTAAGTACCAAAAACCAAAACATTTAGATTCAGGATTTACTTCCGGGGAAAAGTTTACAACCCCATCCCCCTTTGTCCCCCTTCCCCTTGATAAGGGGAAGGGGGAGGGAGTTATGTAAGAAAGGCGAAGCCTCTCTTCGACACTCCGATTAAATAAGCCCCTACCACCAAAGGAGGTGGGGGAAGATTATAGAGAGGTATTAGCTTTTCTTCTATTTGCCTCTCCCCTTTGTACGAGCAGCTATGCGGGGTGTTTAAGAGGGACGCTAGTCCCTCTTCATAAAATTATTTCCCCCTCCCTGGTAAGGGAGGGGGATAAAGGGGGTAGGTTACTAACCAATATCTAAGAAGGCAAAGCCAGTAGTAAAATCCTAAATCCTAAGCACGAAGCTCTAAACAAATCCAAAATGCCAATCACCAAAACTTAAGAAACCAAACCCTCAGGTTCAGGATTTGGAAGTTAGAATCTATCTTGAGAAAGCGGGGTGTTTAAGAGGGACGCTAGTCCCTCTTCATAAAATTATTTCCCCCTCCCTGGTAAGGGAGGGGGAT
>DATKVW010000075.1:0-6633 GCA_035529875.1 Dehalococcoidales bacterium
CCAGCGGAGGTCCAGGTTGCGGGCAGCGGTGGTTTCATCAAGACGTTGAGAGGGGGTATTATGGGGGGCGGTTCGTAGAATGTCAGGGTTATCCTCCGCTTCTCTGGCTATTGCCTGCATAGCTTCGATAAAAGCGTCCAGCGTCTCTTTACTCTCTGTCTCAGTAGGTTCAATCATAATGGCTTCGTCAACCACCAAAGGGAAATAGATGGTGGGAGGATGAAAACCATAATCAAGCAGACGCTTGGCAATGTCTAATGTTCTTACCCCTTTTGCCTTTTGTTTTCTCCCGGAGAATACTACCTCGTGCATACAGGTACGGTCATAAGGCAGATAATAGTAATCTTTCAGCTTCTCTTTAATATAGTTGGCGTTTATGACTGCATTGGTACTAACCTCTCTCAGCCCCTCGGCGCCAAGGGAACGGATATAGGCATAGGCTTTAACCATCACGCCAAAGTTACCAAAAGCGGCACCCAGTCGACCTATAGACTTAGCCGGTGAGATGAATGTGTACCCTTTACTATCCTTAGCCACTAAAGGTGAAGATAAAAAGTCAGCCAGGCTTGATTTTACGCAGACCGGACCTGACCCCGGACCACCACCCCCGTGAGGAGTGCTGAAGGTCTTATGCAGGTTAAGCTGGACACAATCAAATCCCAAATCACCAAACTTAACCCTCCCCAGCAGGGCATTCAGATTAGCCCCATCACTGCACAGGAGTCCCCCATTCTGGTGAACAAGCTGGTTTATCTCAGCCATCTGAGGGTCGAACAGGCCTAAAGTGGTCGGCATAGTCAAGGTTAAGGCAGCAACTTTCTCATTCATTGCCGCTTTAAGGCTATCTAAATCTATATTGCCTTCTTTGGTAGACGGCACCGTGTTAACTTCAAACCCGCACATAGCAGCCGTAGCCGGATTGGTGCCGTGAGCCGTGTCCGGTATCAGTATCTTATTCCGGGCGATATCCCCCCGAGCTTGATGGTAAGCCTTTATCATTAAAACAGCAGCTAATTCACCCTGTGCTCCTGCCATAGGTGCCAGACTGGTAGCACTCATACCCGTAATCTCAGCTAAGTACTCCTGAAGCTCAAACATGAGCTGCAATGCCCCTTGAACGGGGTCCAAGGGCTGGCAGGGATGAATTGAGGTGAAGCCGGGGAAGCGGGCAACGTCTTCATGCCACTTGGGATTGTATTTCATGGTGCAGCTACCCAGAGGATAAAAACCAAGGTCCACCGCATAATTCAGGTGGCTGAGGGCGGTAAAGTACCTTACCACCTCAACCTCACTTACTTCAGGCAGTGCAAGCTCCTGACGCAGAAGCTCTGGCTGAGGTAACTCCGCTGGCGGTACATCCAGTTCGGGTAAACTGCATCCAACCTTGCCCGGTCGGCTAATGTCAGGGAGTATTTTATAACGCATTCCTGTTTCCATCTAAAGTGCTCCCAGGACTTGCACTAATCTATCTATCTCCTGTCTGGTGTTTACCTCGGTAACGCAGAACAGCATGCTATTATCTATCATATGGCTCAGGTCCAAACCGCCGATTATTCCTTTATCAAGCAACGCTTTGTTAATTTGCTGAGGTACTATCGGGCAACGGATGACAAATTCCTTAAAGAAATGCTGCGGGAAAACAAGGGAGTATCCCTCAAGCTGGCTTATCCTGGTAGCAGCATAATGCGCTTTGTGGTAGCATAATTCAGCCACCCGGCGAAGCCCTTGTTTGCCCAAGGTGGCAAGATAAACCGTTACCGCCAGAGCTACCAGAGCCTCATTGGTACAGATATTGGAAGTGGCTTGACCCCTTCTGATGTGTTGCTCGCGAGTCTGTAAGGTCATCACATACCCTGGCTTACCGGCAGCATCCACCGTCCTGCCCACTATCCTGCCCGGCAGCTGACGCAGGTATTCCTTACGGCAGGTAAAGATACCCAAACCGGGTCCACCGAAGCTTATGGGATTCCCCAGTGACTGTCCTTCAGCAACGACAATATCGGCTCCATAATCTGCCGGCGGCTTAAACATGCCCAGAGAAACGGGGTCGACTACAACAATTAACAAGGCACCAGCATCATGGGCTTTCCGAGCATATGCGCCAACATCTTCAAAATAGCCGAAGAAGTTGGGCTGCTGCACTACCAGGCAGGCACAGTCTGAAGTTAGTTTGACCGACTCTGGCTGCATGTTTTCCAGAAGAAGATTGCGACCAATAACATAGGTATCTACTACCTCGGTATATTTCGGATTTACTGTGGACAACACTGCCACCTTGCTCTTGCCGGTAATTCGGCATGCCATCAAAGCGGCTTCAGCAGCAGCAGTACTGCCGTCATACATCCCGGCATTGCTTACCTCCATACCGGTGAGCTGGCAGACTAAAGATTGGTACTCATAAATGGCTTGCAGAGTGCCCTGGCTAATCTCGGCTTGATATGGAGTATACGGAGTATAAAACTCGCCTCTAGCTATGATGTGACCTACCACGCTGGGGATAAAGTGCCGATAGTAACCTGCTCCCAAAAAGCAGGCGTAATCACCTGTATTGGCATTAAGGTCTGCCAGATGTCGAAGCTCCTCTTTGAGCTCGAGCTCAGATAGCGGAGGCGGCAGTGTAAAACGGGCGTGGTGAAATTTCTCCGGTATATCCTGAAATAGCTCTTCAGCCGAGCTAACCCCAATTTCTTGAAGCATAGCACGACGGTCGGCATCGGTATTAGACAAATAAGGCGACGGCACTTATATTAGTTACCTCCTACTTAGCCTTCTTCCTCTAATTTGGCTATGTATGCATCATACTCATCGCTATTCATTAAGGCATCAAGTTCCGCAGGGTTGCTCAATTTTAATCTAACCAGCCAGCCGTTGCCATAGGGCTCCTGGTTCAGCAGCTGGGGCTCATCAATGACAGTCTGGTTAATTTCCAATACCTCCCCGCTTACCGGTGTGAAGATATCGCTAACCGCTTTTATCGATTCTACCTCTCCTATCTTACCCAACTGCTTGACCTGGGTGCCAGAAGATGGTAGTTCTAGAAACACGACATCGCCCAAATGGGACTGAGCATAATCGGTTATGCCCATCCTTCCCTTACCCTCGGGTTCAAGGCAAATCCACTCATGCTCCGGTGAGTACTTATATTCCTCAGGGGTCATCGCACAACCTCCTTTTTGTATAATCGTTGACTGGCAATTAGCCTTTACACCAAAGACTTATAAACAAGTTTACTTTCTCCCCTAAAGAGAAAGGGGATAATCCGCACCAAGCAGATTTCCCCCTGTCCTTTTACCTGAGAGATTGCCCACTATTCTATTCCGGACTTACTCCTTCGGTGACCTGCCCGGAGGTATCTCCAGATGTTTCACCTTCAGCAGTCCTTTCGCCTGAGAGTTTCAAGCCCAGGGTTAAAACTCTGCCTCTTTCCCCTTCGGCTCCCTATCCAGGGTATCTCCTGCCGTAGTTGGTAATTCTAGCATATTCTACCACGGCCATCAAGCATATTTTCAAAGATTGTTTAGAAACCTATCCCCCGACCCTCTTCCCTTGGTAACATCAGACACAATTATCTCCCTAAACCTGTGCCAATTATGGGGCTTCTGAGCCCTGACTGTCAAACCTCCCGATGAGTTGGAGTGTTTTGACAAACGGCTAGGGTTATTATATTGTATTCAGAATGAAGGTACTTATTACCGATAAAGTAGCCGATATAGGCGTCCACATTCTCCGAGAATATGCGGATGTTGATATTCAGTGCGGTCTGACACGGCAACAACTGCAATCAGTTATCGGGGACTATAACGCCCTGATAGTGCGCAGCCAGACCAAGGTAACCTCCGATATTATCAATGCCGCCGAAAATCTGCAGGTCATTGCCCGTGTCGGGGTCGGGGTAGACAACATTAATGTAGATGCCGCTACCCGCCGTGGCATAATTGTCATCAATTCCCCTGAAGGAACCATAGTCTCCACCGCCGAACACACGATAGCCATGCTGCTCGCCCTGGTACGCCATATCCCCAAGGCACATAGCTTACTTCGTGCCGGGCACTGGAGCCGCGAACTTAAAGGTACCGAAATCCGCAATAAAACCCTTGGTATCATCGGTCTGGGGAGGGTAGGCACCGAGGTAGCCCAGCTAGCCAAGGGGCTGCATATGAATGTTATCGCCTATGACCCTATGATAGCGGAAAGCTGGGCGGAGAGGCTGGGAGTACAACTAGTCAAGCTAGAAACGCTGCTAACGACATCGGATTTTGTAACGATACATGTACCCCTCAATCCCACCACCAAAGGGTTAATCGATCTTGACCAGCTTAAATTGATGAAGCCAACAGCTATGCTTATCAATTGTGCTCGAGGTGGTATAGTGGATGAACAGGCACTCTACGAGGCACTGGAGCAGGGTCTTTTAGCCGGTGCCGCCATTGATGTTTTCAGTCAGGAACCAGCCAAAGATAACATTCTTCTAAAAAGCGATAAGGTTATCGTAACACCACACCTGGCAGCATCCACTGTTGAAGCTGAGACCAGCGCCAGCAGGGATATTGCTGAGCAGATAGTAGCCCTTCTCAAGGGCTATCCCGCCAAGTCCCCGGTAAATGCACCTATAATTTCCACAGAAGCTATGGCGGTACTCGGTCCGTATCTCCGAGTAGGGACAACGATTGGCAGAGTCGCCATGCAACTGGTTACAGGACGCTTAAAATCGCTAACTCTCTATTATCAGGGAGATATTGCCAAGGAGAACACTGCCCCCATCAAAGCTGCCGTGTTAAGTGGTCTTCTGGAAATGATAACTGAGGAGCGAGTTACTATTGTTAATGCCGATATCATTGCTGCCAGTCGAGGGCTTAGGGTTACCGAACAGAAAGATACCACCTGCGAAAACTACGCCAATATGGTATCGGTAGAGGCAAACACCAGCTCGGGGAGTATACTGGTAGCCGGGTCTTCACTTCGAGGTAGAACCTACCTGACCCGGGTAGATGACTACTGGCTGGAAATAGAGCTAACCGGTAGTTATATGTTACTGGTATTCGCCAGGCATAAAGACCGCCCCGGAATTATGGGAAGGATAGGTACTATAATCGGCGATGCCGGTATTAATATCAACCAGGTGCAGGTGAGTCAAAGCACGCAGCACAGCAGCCAGGCAATGATGGTGCTTTGCCTGGGCCAGCCCCTCCCCACAGAATCCTATCAACAGATACAGGCCATGCCTGATATACGTAAGGCACTCACAGTCAAATTAGCCTGATAGCTCATCCCCATCGTAATTGCAACCAGCATACTCCAGATGTTATGATTAGAATTAGTCTAACCTAAAGGAGGGTCAGTATGTTTGGTTACTTTACCATGCTGGCAGCTATACCCGGTTTCTTCCTGAGCTCCTTCATCCTGATGCTTCTCTGGGGTGTTATTGCTCCCAACTTCGGAATAGAAACGATAGACTACATTATGGCCATGTTGGTAACCGTTACCCTCTGGCTTGCCGTAGCACCCCTGGCAGCAGCCGCCGGACGAAGAAGTAAGTCCACTTAAAGGAGGTAACACAAGATTAAGGAAACCTACGCTAAAGCGGGCGTTAGTATTGATGCTGCTACCAAAGTTAAACAGCTGATTGGCAAGCATGCTCAGACCACCCTCCGCCCTGAAGTGCTGAGTGGCATTGGCTTCTTTGGTGGACTTTTTGAGTTCAAGGGACTGAATCAGCCAGTTCTGGTATCCAGCGTTGACGGGGTTGGTACCAAGCTGAAGATTGCTACCGCTCTAGCCAAGCACGATACCATTGGCATTGATATAGTTAATCACTGCGTCAACGATATTTTTACCTGCGGCGCTGAGCCGCTCTTCTTTCTGGATTACATTGCTATGGGCAAGCTGGTGCCGGAGCAGGTAGAAGCAATTGTCCAGGGACTGGCTCAAGCCTGTCGTGAGGTCGGTTGTGCCCTTATCGGCGGTGAAACCGCGGAGATGCCCGGCATCTATACCAGCGATGATTATGACCTGGCCGGCTTCATCATTGGAGCTGTAGAGAAGGACAAGATTATTCAGGGAAAGACGGTTACCGCTGGGGATGCCATCATCGGGCTACCCTCAAGCGGACTGCATACCAACGGCTATTCTCTGGTGCGCAAAATCTTTGGCGAAACTAAACAGGCACTGGATGCTTATTACCCTGAGCTGAGGCGAACTCTGGGGGAGGAGCTTCTGGAACCTCACCGCTGTTACTATCGCCAGTTGAAGCCATTGCTGCCCGTTATCAAGGGAATGGCTCATATCACCGGGGGCGGCTTGATGGACAATGTGCCCCGGGTCTTGCCTCAGGGTTTAGCCGCCAAATTTGATAGTAAAGCCTGGGCAGTGCCCCCCATCTTCCAGCTAATTCAGCAGCGGGGCGATGTTGACCGGGACGAGATGTATCATGTGTTTAATATGGGTATCGGTATGGCAGTTATTTGCTCACTCAAAGATGTTAGCCAGTTCACCAAAGCCCTGTCTGAGGCTAAAGTAATCGGCGAGGTGGTGAAGCAGACGGGAAAGGCAAGAGTAACCATTAAGTAGCAGTAATTTACCTGGTGCAGCTTGAAGGGGTTTTGTGCCCCCTTAAAGATAATCTGTTCCCTCTTT
>DATKVW010000076.1:0-2267 GCA_035529875.1 Dehalococcoidales bacterium
GGTGATAACGCATGAGAGTAATACTAGAGCTCAACATCGAGGATCAGGTAGTTCCAGCAGACCATTTGCAGGAGCTAGCGCGCAAGGCGGTGAGGGCGATTACCGGTACAGAAGGACCAAAGGTGTACCCGAGATTGCTGGTCGAGCTTGGCCCGAACTATCTTGAACTCCCAATTTGTGAGAAAAAGAGCTTCGAGACAGCCACTAAGGTGTAATAAGGTTTTGCTCTATGGAGAGCTAACTAGAAAGGAGGTTAAAACTGAATATGGTCAAGACAATGGAGAAAGGCATATCCGATTTAGCGGGTGTCTTCACGGACCCTATTATTGCCTGGCCAGGGGGATGGATGGACACTATCCCTGAAAAAGTAAAACAACAGGTAACCATTGAGAGACTGGTAATGTGCATGAGGGCAAACAGAGGTGAGGAGCCTACCGGGACAGATGCGGAAGCTCTGGCATATATGTATCCCCGAGTCATGGAAGCCTCAATGGATCGGGACTGGGTAGATATCTACCTTTACCTTGGCACCAAGGTCATGGCCGGCGCCGGCACCGCAATGCCTGAAGATATCCGGGTGGAATCACTCAACGATGAGCAGATGAGAGACCTCAACCACCTCAAGGCTTGGATATACCAGCAGAGGATAAAGGTTAGGTTAGAGCGCGACCGAACTGAGAGACGCCAGAAGAGAGAGGAAGAGGCAGCCAGAAAGGAGGCAGCGCAGCCAGCACTATTTGACTTCTAGTATATTACTATAAATCATATACTAAGGGGGTCGGGGGTTCGAATCCCCGGCCCCTTTTTTGTCTTTAAGGCGGGATGCCACTTGCCCGATTACAGCTGAGGCTATCCACACGGGAGGGGGGAGGCTTTGATTTAAGCCAGTGGGTGAGAAAGCCCCTGGCACCCCAGTTTCCCCTGGCAGAGCCCGCCACAAGACCTTACTTCTTATCAACCCATACCAGGAAGTATTTTCCGTTAGGCAACTTGCTATAAGTCGCACTGAAGCCACATTCACATATGGCAACAAAGCGCGCCATATCACGGCTTAGTGGCTTACCACATTTCGGGCATCGGCTTACCTCGCCTTTTGTTCCCGTTCGTATTGGCATTCTCCGTGCGGATGGGCTTAACCCCGCTATACTCCAGCTTCCTTCCTTGGTATATTTTTGGTTTCCCCCGTCTTCTTACGGCATCCCTCGGCCGCCTTCTTACAATCACACGTGGTAAAAACCTAGCTGGTACTTTGAGAAGATTTGCCATGCTAAACCTTTAGAGTTTGCCGGCTCTGAATATCTTCGTTCCACAAACTGGGCAGGTGCCCTGCACCGACCGGCTATTATTCTTCAGGGTAACCTGCTCTGGGTCTTTAATTTCCCTTTTCTGTCGGCACTTGAAGCAGTAAGCTGTTGTCATAATGGTCTCCTTTCCCCTCTCGGTCTTCTGTGCCGCATTCGGCTTGGCCAATTTCCTACCTCCTTTCTTGTGTATTGGTGTTAACGACTAGCCTCACAATGGCATTACGTCTAACCAGATCTTTCACTAGACAACAACCCTGCCTTTTCGATATTGTGCCGTCTTGTAAGTGCCGCCGATATTTTAGCCCTGGTCTCAGTCGTGGGATGTTTGCCTGTAAGTGCCATTGATATTTTAGCTCTGTGCTCAGCCGTGAGATGTCTGCCTGTAGAAACAGGAATTTTTTTAATTAGGAAGTCCACGGACTGCTTAGCAACCGCGCAGTATCCCTTAACCCGACCGCCCGTGGCTACGGCTTCAAGCTGCTGTCCGCAAGCAGGGCAAATGACCTGCACCCGCTCCAGCTTTACCAGTCCTTCGCCAATCACCTTGCGCACAACCGGGACTAGCTTCAGCTTCAGCGTTCTCCCGTTAATCATCTTGCGTACGACCAAGCTAGTCATTTATACTACCCCTTAGCAAAAGGCGGGATGCCACTTGCCCGATTACAGCTGGGGCTGCCCACACGGGAGGGGGGAGGCTTTGATTTAAGCCAGTGGGGGAAAGGACCCCTGGCACCCCAGTTTCCCCTGGCAGAGCCCGCCTTAAGACCACTTGATACTCAGCCTCTTTTCATTTCCTTGGGCTTCATGGCTCAGGTTGTTCCTATTGCCCCTCTGCAGTTACCACTGCATACATTTCGATAGCTCCAGAACCCCAAAATAGCCCCTCGAACATACAAATCCAGGCCTTTGGAGCGCCCCAGGGGTTCTTCTCATCCAGGGAAGATGGAATAGAGGTGATCAACT
>DATKVW010000077.1:0-6646 GCA_035529875.1 Dehalococcoidales bacterium
TACCCCGCAGAAATAGCGCCACCGCCAGCGCTACCAGCCAGACAACGAGCATCAGCGCCAAACCGGCTAACATCAGTCCCAAGCCCCTAATGGCAAACAGTCCCACAGCCGCAACCAGTGCTATGAAAGTCGCCAGAACAAGCTTCCGCCAGCCCGCCTGCTCCTTGAAAGACACGCCCAAGCCAGTGGGTTTGGCGTAAGGGAAAGCAAATATGGCATAGACCATCGACCACCGGCCGAGTGTGGGCGTGAGAATAAGCGCTATCATCCGGTAAGGCTCAGCTATGCTACTGAGGGAAACATAGAACAGCAGTAACAGGCAAAAGGCGCCAGCAACACCAAACCCTCCCACCCGGCTATCGCTCATTATCCGCCACCGCTCCTCGGGTATCTTTCGCGCAAGTAACCCATCACAGGTATCAATGAATCCGTCAACATGCAGAGCTCCGGTGAGCACTACCAGAACTATTATTATCACGGCATTGACCACAGCAACGGGCAAAATGAAACCAAGCAACCAATCAACACCAGCGAGGATAGCTCCCAGGAGAAGCCCGACCAGGGGAAAATACCCCTGCGAAGCACCTAACTCCTCAGCGTTGATTTGGCGCCCTTTTGAAATCGGGAATATCGTCAAGAACTGTAATGCTACCAGCAATTTCAATCCTTACTCCAGCTTCTCCGAGACACCGGCATCAGCAAAGGTAGCCATCTCGGCTAAGATTTTTGCCGCTGCCTCAATGATAGAAATGGTCAGCGCCGCTCCGGTCCCCTCACCAAGACGCATCTCCAGGTCAAGAACCGGCTTGAGTTTAAGGTAATCCAGCATTACCCTGTGCCCCGGCTCTGATGATAAATGACCGGCAATCAGATAATCTCTCACTCTGGGGCAGAGTTCATTGGCAAGCAGGGCTGCCGCTCCAGCAACAAAACCGTCAACGACCACCGGTATGGAATGCGCCGCTGCACCGAGGATAGCCCCGGCAAGCCCACCAATCTCAAAGCCCCCCACCTTGGACAGAACATCAATGGCATCCCTGGGGTCAGGTTTATTCAGGGCAAGTGCTGTTTCAATTGCTCTGACCTTTAATTTTAATTGCTCGTCCCCGACACCGGTACCTCTACCCGTTACCTCAGCCACCCCTTTCCCGGTGATGGCAGCGCATATGGCAGCACTCGGGGTAGTATTACCGATTCCCATGTCCCCTACCCCCACGATATCCAGTCCCCCGGCCACCTCATCCTGTACCACTTCAATGCCAGTCTCCACAGCCCGCACTGCCTCTTCCCGGTTCATAGCGGCTCCCTTAACCATATCAGCCGTGCCCAAGGCAATCTTCCTGGAAACAAGCAGGGGATGGGGGTCAAGATTCTCTGATACCCCCATATCCACAACCACCACACGGGCACCGATATGCCGGGCAAGCACATTGATGGCAGCACCACCCTTTAAGAAATTGTCTATCATCTGAGCAGTAACCTCCTGAGGGTAGGCACTCACTCCTTCGGCAACAACACCATGGTCGCCAACCATGGTTATGATGGCTTTGTGCTCAATACGAGGCACTTTTTGCCTCATGATGCCGGCTATCTTAACCGAAAGCTCCTCTAACCTCCCCAGGCTGCCCCGTGGCTTGGTTAACATATCCTGTCTGGCTCGGGCTTTAGCCATCGCCCCTTCATCCAGAGGCTTTATCATTCTAATTGTGTTGTTTAACAGCTCTGACATCCCCCTCCTTTAATTAGCGAGACCTATATAGGGTAAGCACCGCACGTCCGACAAAATGAGGCTCCTTCTTCAACACTGGAACCGCACTCCGGACAGGCCCTGGCGTTACTAACCCCGGCACAAGGCACACCGACTACACTCCGGTAAATCTCGTAGTAGTAAAGGTGCTCCTTGCTTCTAATAACCACTTTATCCTCATTGAGGTATCTCATCTTCTTGTCGTTAAACTCAAGGTCAGAAATCCTGGAATCGAAAAGGGACGGGAGGATGGTAGTACCGGTGCCCACCTCTATCGGTGCCTTGGTTCTCCACACTATTTCCGGCGGCATATTACTCTCAAAAGCCTTGCGCATAACCCACTTACCCCAAACGCGCCCCCCCTCACTTCTAACCTTCAGCCCCACATCCAAGCCTGCAGCGAAGGCTTTAAATTTTGGGTCCAAAAAAGGAAGCTTGACTGCTATCCCCAGGTCCTCAGCCAAAGATATTGAAGAAAATCTCATGTTAGCCCATAGCTTCTTAATGGCGGTGTCCAGTTGCTCTTCGGTAAGCCCGAAGAGGAAGCTGTAACCGCCGAAAAGCTCATCGCACCCGTCCCCGGTCATGATAGTCGACATACCACGGTCTCTTCCTATCTTCAGGGCGATATAGATAGCGGCATTATTGCGCACTCCCATAGGGTCAAAGGATTTCATAATTCTGATTACAGCCCGGATACCCTCGTCCAGCTCCTCGTTGCCAAAGTAGTGGACGTAGTGTCCTAGCTTCAAACGACCCGCTACCAACCTTGCATAGTCAACATCCGGCGCCGGGGCACCGTCCAGTGCCACGGTAATGCAGTATGGCTTAACCCATTTCGAAGCGAGGTAAGCGAGGATAGCTGTATCCAGTCCCCCTGACAGGAGAAGGCCATCGCTTAGATTGTGCTTCACACTTTCCTCCAGTGACCGAACGACGGTTCCATAATCGGAAGCAGGTACTTCTAAAGGATTAGATACCCCCATTTATAGCTCCTTTGTGTTTTAATGACCGGATAGTGGCGGCCTCTCCAGACTTGGTATGTTTGCCACTGCCTGCTTCGAGCAGGACAGCCGGGAGTCCGTTAACCGGATGGGCATAGACGCAGCCCTCGACCCCGTAGACCTCCTTGATATTCCGGGGATTGATGACCTCCCTCGGTGTCCCCTGGGCATGAACCTGCCCGCTATTTATCAAGATTAATCGGTCGCAGTACTGCGAGGCAAGGTTCAGGTCATGAAGGGCAATCACAACCGTCAAACTATTTTTCAGGCAAAGGTTCCTAATCAGACCGAGGATTTGTACCTGATGGCTGATATCCAAATTCGCTGTCGGCTCATCTAAGAGGATTAACTTCGGTTCTTGAGCCAGGACACGGGCAATAACTATGCGCTGTATCTCCCCACCGGAAAGCTCGCCTATCCTTCGTTTGGCGAAAGAGTGGGTTGCTGTTCTCTCCATAGCTTGCCAGGTGATAGCCAGGTCTCTGGCACCTTCATACTGAAGAAGGCCAAGGTGGGGATTCCTGCCCATAAGCACTATCTCAAAGGCGGTAAATGTGCTGGGAAGGAGCGGCATCTGAGGGACCACGCCGAGCAAGCGGGCTAAATCTCCCCTTGGAATTTTAGATATGTTCTTCCCATCCAGAAGTATCCTCCCTGAGTATGGGGGGATAACACGGCTTAGCGCCTTGATAGCGGTTGACTTACCGGAGCCGTTTGGTCCGATAAGCCCCACCATCTCTCCTGGCATGACCTGGAAAGTCAGGTCTCTCATCACCACATTACGACCATAGGCCAGACCAAGGTTTTGTACTTCCAGCTTAATCATTTTGGTTATCCTCAGAAGAAAACTGCTCTTTTCTTACGCCGTAACAAGTAAAGGAAGAAGGGTGCTCCACAGATGGCAGTGATTACCCCTATTGGCACTTCCGTAGGAGCAAGAACGGTGCGTGCTACAAGGTCGACCAGGATTAAGAAGACAGCGCCGGTGAGGACGGACAGGGGCAGTAGGAAGCGGTGGTCCGGTCCCCAAATCAGGCGCACCGCATGAGGAATGATGATACCGACAAAGCCGATGGTGCCCACGAAACAAACAGCGGCAGCAGTAATCAGGGTAGCGGCGGCAAGAAGAATGAGCTTGACCTTTTCTACATTGATGCCCAGCTGTTGAGCTTGCTCCTCATCAAGTTGCATTACATTAAGCGAGCGAGAATAAAGCAAAATGATGACCATCCCTACCACCACATAGGGAAGGACAACTTTTACCTCCGACCACTGGCTTAAGGAGAAGCTACCCATGAGCCAAAATATAATTCCATGTATTCTCTCGCCACTGGTGATGATGAGATAAGAAACTATTGACCCCCAGAGGGCTCCCAAAGCCACGCCGGCTAGGATAAGGGTAGTCACGGGCAGGGTCTTGCCTACCCGCGCCAGACTATAGACAATGGCTACGCTAAACAGCGCCCCGGCAAAAGCAAGCATGGGGACGATTCCGAATCCCATTCCGTGCCAGTCGAACGGGAGCAGGAAGCCAACAACGGCACCCAGTGCTGCTCCTTGAGCCACGCCGATAAGGTAAGGGTCAGCCAATGGGTTGCGAAACAGCCCCTGATAGGTAGCTCCGGCGAGGGCTAGGGCAGCGCCGACCAGCCCGGCCAGAATGGCTCGGGGTAAGCGTATTTCCAGAATTATGGTCTCTATAGTGCTCGGCCAGGTAGGAGTTATGTCAACCAAGGGTAATTGCGAAAGCAAAACACGCCATATAGTGACGAAGGGAATTTCAACGCTACCAACAGCAGTGGCAAACGCCACCACCCCTCCAGATGCAATCAACAGCGCCAGAATGGCGTATACCCGACTGCGCCGATGAAGAGCAGTGGGCACAGATTGCCCCATGAAAGCTGGCTTAATTTGATTCAAAGTCATGGTCAAAAAACCCTTAACACCTCAAATTTCGGGATCTTGTTTCCCGTTAAACAGGAGACATTAAGAAGATGCCTTTTCGCTATTGTGGCTGCCTCTTCCACCTCTTCGGCAGTTGGTCGTCGCCAGGGGTTATCACCAACCGGAATGTAAGCATCTATTCGGTAGGGAATGTTCCGGTTTACTCCGGCAATGAACCTGGCAATGTTATCAATTTCGAAAAAGTCAATATATTCAGGAATAAAGATACTTTCCGCTCTCAACCTTATGCCCAATTGGTTGAGCCTGACAAAGTTGTTCAGGGCTTTCTTATTGGATTTCCCAGTGTAATCACTATGGAGACCCTCAGTAACAGCCTTGATACTGAACACCACCTCGTCTATGTGCTCTAGGTCGATGAGTTGGAAGCCGTTGGTGAGCAGAATGTTATAGCTTTTGAATTCCTTATGAAGGACCTCGGCTAATTGAGGCAACTTGGAGTCAATAGTAGGCTCAGCCCCCATGAAGATAACCGTCTTTACCTCCAGCCTCTCCAAAATCTTCATAACTTCTTCAAGATCCAAAAAACTCTCTGGTGTTTCAGTAGTTTTCCTTTCCTGAGTGAAGCGGCTATCTTTAGTCTCCTCCAAATGACAATTGTAAATCTCTTTTAGACGCAGGCAGGCTCGACAGCTCAGGTTACAGCCCCAGAAGTAGAGGTGGACAGTTTTAACGGTCGGTGCATAGGTTATATGGTAGATATTCATTGACTCCCTTGCTTCCTCAAATCCTCCTCACGTTTGAGGATCCCTTCTTTAGTTGCCGAAGTCACTACTCGAGCCATTAGCTCTCCTATTTTAGAATGCCCACCTGAGTAGCTGACCTTAGGCCCATCCCCGGAAACGATTATCACCTGGTCCGTTCCTGTGCCCGTAGCCTGAAGCTTGGGGGCATAAGAACTCCTTATATCCAAATCTTGAAGTGCTATGGCCTTTGCCTCGGTCACGGTGATGATGGAACAGATCATGGCACTTTCCGATAAGGAAGCATTTGTTAAAAGTATGGTGTTTATGGTGCCTATTTGCTCAAACCTGCCCCCTCTTTCAATGCTTCCTGCTTTATCCACCCCCACCCTCATGGCATTGGACTTAACCCCAGCAGTGACAAAGGCACATACCTTAAACTCCTCAAATTCCTCTTCCCTTAAAGCAAAGTCATCAATATCTACACCCGTGGAAAGCATTGCCACCTCATTGAGTGAGAATTTCAAATCGAGGAGGACTTCTCCTAAATAAATTTCCCGGTTCTGATGAACGAAGTCCCAGAGTTTCGGAGGATTAAAATTGTTGCATACAGCTCTTACCTCTTTAAATCCCTCCCTTGAACTTAAAACCTTTCTTGAGTGAGAGAAGGAAATGACCAAAGTCTTTATTGGCACATCCCTGAAATGATGAGCAACAATCTCTCCCTTTGCCCCTTCAAACCTCCAAGACAGTTCCTTCCTGAACATAGCTTACCTCCGTGATAAATACTCATCAGTCCTTTTTAAATAGTTCCGGGTGTACGAATTCAGCGAGCTTCTCCAGTGCATCAACTATCCCGGGTGCGGGGTGGAACAGGCCAATGCTTAGACTATATACCCTGTGGTTAATGCGGGCGTCCACATTCCTCAATCTCGACTCCTCCTTCGCAAACTCAAAAGGCAAGTCCTCGCCTGACCCCATGCCAACGCCGGCGATTATCACTTCAGGATTCGCCTGAATCATTGCCTCTAAACTGATACCAGCGTAACCAACGAGGTCTCGAGCTATGTTTATACCACCTGCCTTTACAATCAGCTCGTCTTGGAGGGTTCCCGAGCCGGCTGTCTTTAACGGGTCATGCCAGGTCAAATAAAATACCTTTGGCCTTTCAGCCACCAGTAGATTGTCTGTCTTGTCAGTTACCGCCTTAATTCTGTCCCGCATTCCTGCTACTAAGCGAGAAGTCTCCT
>DATKVW010000078.1:0-2069 GCA_035529875.1 Dehalococcoidales bacterium
TGGCAAGTCCTACTCGATCTTTGGCAGTGTATCATTTTGATGTGGGGATAAACTTATCTAATTCATCAACCCGAACAAGCGTAATATCCAAACTGTCTTTCTCTAACTTGGCTCTAGCTGCTTCCTCATAAGCCCCTTTACCCAAAATTTAAAAATATTTTTAAAATAACCCCCAAAATACTTGACAAATGGTATCATTAATGATACCATTCTTTGCTGAGAGATGGATTCCATAGATGATGTAGTCAAACAACTAGAGGAGAGTCCGAGTAATGTTAGGTTCGCTGACCTCTGTAAAATCTGTGATTATTACTTTGGGGAAGCACGACAAAAGAGTAGTAGCCACTGTATATACAAGACTCCCTGGCAAGGTAACCCCAGGGTAAACATACAAGAGAAAAATGGTAAGGGAAAAGACTATCAAGTTAGGCAGGTAATAAAAGCAATTAAAAGATTGGGGGTGCAAAGTGGTAATAAAAGTAGCAGGAAAAAATGACCGCTATACCTACAGGATTACTTGGTCTGAAGAGGACAAGGAATATGTGGGCTTGTGTGCAGAATTCCCTAGCCTTAGTTGGCTCACTGACACCCAAGAAGGAGCATTACGAGGCATAAATAATGTTGTGGCAGAAGTTATTTCAGATATGGAGTCTAATAGTGAAACCGTCCCTGAGCCACTATCGGTTAAGCGTTATTCAGGTAAATTCACAGTGCGAATCCCATCTGATATTCATAGGAAGCTTGCTATACAGGCAGCAGAATCTCGTGTCAGTTTTAATCGCCTTATAAGTTCAAAACTAGTTGCAGATTAAATCTGCGGTTACTTTCCCCACCTAGCCGCAGCAGCCTTTCTAGCTATCTCCACACGTCTTTCAGGTGTAAGCCTTTCAGCCTTAGCCTTACCACCCTTCAAGCCACCAAGCCTACCCAGAACCTTAGCATCAAAGCCCCCCTTAACCTGCCCCGTGGCTTCTTGAACTACCCTAAAAGCTGTAACACTGAAATCGTGTTCCCTTTTCTTTCTCATACTTAAATCCCAAACCATCGCTCAAGCATTGTCAACCCACTACCCGATCTTTCGACCGGTTACTACTTCAAACTCTCGTTTCAGCTCCTCTTTCAAGCCGTATTTCGGGATGGTTACCCATGGGGGCTCTTTGATTAGGCGGTCTATACCCCGCTTCATAAACCCCGGCCAAGAGATATCCCAACTACCAGGCACTGGAGGTCCTTCTTTGGGGTCTGTAGGTTTCAGTAAAATTTCAGCAATCCTGCCAATTCCCATGCCTTCCCCTCCATCAAATTGATGCTAACATATTGTCAGTCATTATCTCAAAAGGGACTAGCCCTACTCGTATTTCTACTCCGGCAGGCTCAAGGGTATCAAGTGTCAGTCTCCAGTCATCGGTGCTGAACGGCCCAATATGGTCCGTCTTCTCAATATAGTCAGTGAAGGAATCGTATCTCACCTTAACATATATACCGTAGAGGAGTGGAAGGGGTAACCCGTTTCTCACGGCAAAGAGCAGGTGTTTCTTTCCATTGGCTCTCTCAGTGCTGAAATCACCATAGAACTTGAGAATCGGCTGAGGAGGTCTGGCAAGATACTCCGCTATCTTCTCACCCAGGCTCTTTGGTTTGTCGACTTCCCGCAGTAAGATCATAAACCCCTCGCATACTCTTCGGCAGCATCCCTGTCCCCGTAGTAGATTTCAGGCTCAATACGTCGGTAACCACCCCTCAAGAGTATAGGGACTTGCGGCTTGTTGGCTAGCATATGGTTCCAAGTTGAGGAATATAGCACGCCAGTCCGATCCTGCCTCCCGCTGTAGTGCAGGCCGCTTTCATACAGGTTGGCGAGGGAATAACACCAGTGGTAGATAACCTCAGCCTCCGTTACCTCAATGCTTTCGATGTCAGCGACTCTGCCTAAACTCCATATCCTGTACTCACGATACCACTCATCCCAAAGCTTTGTTGGTGCTATTTCATCTCGAAAGACGAGGTGGTTTTCGCCAGGCGCTATGAATATAGCGCAGAGCTGACCCCCATCAGGTTCAATTAGTGGC
>DATKVW010000079.1:0-9797 GCA_035529875.1 Dehalococcoidales bacterium
GACATATTCATTTCTCCTCCGTATCAATAATCTGTGCCCCCAGCCTTTTAGCGGCGTCTACCAGGTGGTTGTCTTCTGGTTCATGGAGACAGTGCACCCGACAGGTACGCCCCAGAAAGTTGCTGATAATTTTTTGGGCTATCTGCTGGTTTTCCGGCTTCTCCATATTCTCTTTGTGGATTTTATATCTGAAGGCTAGCACTACCGTATCATCCTTGAAGGCTACCGGTTTAACGCCGGCGCTTCTAAGTATGGCAATGGCATTGCTTTTCCTGACATCGGCGGGGGCGTCAGCGATAATCTGTTTCCACTGTAGCTGCAGGTGTTCCATTTCGGTGCCGGCTTCCGGGGGAGTGGTGGTAGTCACCGCCTCCGGGGGTAGGATATTAACCGGTTCGGGTTCAGCCGGGGGTGGAGCAGTAGCTGTCATCTCTGGCGGGGGAGCAGTAACCGGCTCCGGTTTTGGTGGTGGGGGTGGGGTTGTCTTTTTGGGCTGGCGAGGCTTGGGCTCAGCTTCCTCCTTCTCTTCCGGGGCTAGGACGCAATCAACCAGGGCTAGCTCCAGGGGTAAGCTGGAGTTGCTATCAAAACCAAGCCCAAGCTGACCGAACAGCTTGACCGCCTTCAGTATTTGGGGCAGAGAGGCTCTGGCGGCTAGTTCCTTTAGTTCGGTTATATCCTCGGTGGTGAGGTCGACCGCTTGGTCAGAGCCAGTCTTTATCAGCAGTAGCTTTCTGAGGTATTCCACCAATTCCCGATTGAACTGCTTTAAGTCCAGTCCATCGCTATTGACGCTGTTTATGGTTGTCATCCCGGCGGAGACATCATTATCTACAATATGCTTCACTATTTCTCTGGTCCGGGAGTCCCCGGTGACACCCAGAATAGCCTGAACCTGCTGCAGCTTAACCTCCGAGCCATAGTAGGTGGTTAGCTGTTGCAGCAGGTTTTCTGCATCCCTCAGGCTGCCGGTAGCGCTTCGGGCAATAAGCCGTAGTCCCTCCGGCTCAATGTGAATGCCCTCCGACTGGCAGATGCTGTCCAGTTTGGAAACTATGTCGGTCTGAGAGATACGCCGGAAGTCAAAGCGCTGGCACCGTGACATAATGGTGGGCAGGACTTTATGGGCTTCAGTGGTCGCCAGGATGAAAATAACATGGGGTGGTGGTTCCTCCAGCGTCTTGAGCAGGGCGTTGGAGGCTTCTTTGGTGAGCATGTGGACTTCATCGATAATATATACCTTGTAGTGGGCTTGGTTGGGGGCATAGTTAACCTTCTCGCGGAGGTCTCGGATTTCATCGATGCCGCGATTGCTGGCAGCATCAATTTCGATGACATCCAGAGCCCTGCCCTCGGTTGTTGCCTGGCACAGAGGACAGGTATTGCACGGTTCCCCCTTGCCATTGGTGAGGCAGTTCACCGCCTTAGCCAGGATACGTCCGGTGCTGGTTTTACCTGTACCTCGAGGGCCGTAAAAAATATAGGCATGAGAGACACGGCCACTTTTGAGGGCATTAATTAGCGTCTGGGTTACCTGCTCCTGACCCACAACCTCAGCCAGGGTTTGGGGACGCCACTTGCGATAAAAGACTTGAGAAGCCATTTTCTTCGGCTTCTATTATACCCCATATTACGGGTGGTTTCCAAAGAGGTTTTTTGGTGGACAGACGTTAATTTTTATTTACAATAGTAAATCTGGCAAACAGGCTGGGAATGAACAATCATAATAGCGAGGGGATATCCTTGGCTGCATCTTCTATCCCCTTGAGTCTGTTCTCTGTATCCTGCTGTCTCCTTTTTAAGTCGCCGATAAGGTCGGTGGAATCACCATAATATTTTCTGACCTTTTCTACATCCTTAAGCTCGGACAGAATTACGGTTACATCCAGCACGCCCTTTTCTCTGGGGTAATCACCGCTCCGTATTATGGTATCCTCTGAAGTTATATCCTTTAAATAGTCTCCCAGTTCCTTGACTAAGTCCATGTTCATTTCTCTATACGGTGCTGACAGGAGGTAGAGAGCTCTTCCCGCATCCCTGGGATTGCACTTGAGCGATAGCTGACTTAAAGCTTCGTCCATAGCGTGAATCCCCTTATCGGTTTCGGTGCTCTTCTTTCTGAAGTTGCGTGTCCGCCCCAGAGGAAGCCTGATTAGTGGCAATGATGATTTACCATAGCCTATCACTGTCCACCGGGACAGGGTCTGTATTATATCTCCGGCATCGAGTACTTTTGCCCCAATGTGCTTGGCTCTTTTCTCTTCACCGGCGCATAGCAGATTATAGAAAGGCTCAACTATTAAGTTGTTAATTTCGGACAGGTTGTATCTAAGTGAGTAGCCTTTCCTGACATACCTCTGGTTGTCAATTAAGAATATGGCGTCAGCCACTGTGTTGGCTGATTTAAGGCATACCGCTGAATTATAGAGAGTTCTTTCCTCGGTTGACTCTTCATGCTCAAAGGGAAGGATAATGATATTATATACCGGTTTATTGGCATAGCGCTCTTTTATCAGTTGTGTCATTATTGGTAGAGCCCCTGAGCCGGTACCACCGCCAGCAGAGGAAACCAGTAAAAAGGCGTCTGACTCAAAGAACCGCCGGGTTGACCTTATGGCATCAATAACCTTGTCGCCATCGCCTCGGGCTACCTCCGCACCCAGCTCATTTATTTTACCGACACCGTGACCACCGGTCTCTCGACCTCCGATGAGGATTCTGTGCTTGTAATCAGACTTTATGTAGGATAGCCCGCTTAAATCAGCAGTATCGGTATTCACGGCAAAGGTGCCAGTAATTATCTCAAGCTTACGCTGACTCCTTGCCCTTTCCCCCAGGTGGGCAAAATTATCAGCGATTCTGCCTCCGCACTGCCCAAAACCTATAACCACAAATTTCATGTCTCACCTCGGTATCAAGTACTTTATGATATTTTAAGCACACTTACATAATAATGTCAATTCTATTAATATGTGGCTATTAATATGCGGCTATTTATCATGTTAATATTAAGGGTAGTTTAAAGCAATTCTAGCGGCAAGAAATGAGAAGGGGGGATAACTGTACTAGTACTATTTGCTTGGTGAGGTCATTGCCAGGATTGCAGCAGGAGGAAGACCAGCCCCATACATAATATAAGTATAATTACTCCAAACAGTACATACAGGATGTAGGCATTTTGTGTATTCCTTTCTCCCCTCGCCGGCATATTTCTGGGTGTTCTTGCTGGCGGAGTCTCTTCTTGAGGGAGACCAGCATACTCTATCCACTGCTTGTAGAGTCTGTTTTTCTTTATCGAGTCAGGCACCGTCCCTGCTTTTTTATCCTCAGATTCCAGACTATAATCATAGGTCTTATCATCCTTGGCGCCAGCTTTAGGGATGGCTAATCTATTCCCGCACTGAGGGCAGAACAGCATCTTGCTGGTTATCTCGTAGCCGCAATTAGTACAATAAGGCATATCTTGATTACCCTGGCTTGTAAGCAGGTTCTTCAGTTGGAAGTGTATATCTACTCCTTTTTTTTGTCAATTGTAGCTGTGACTAGAGGAGATGGGTCAAGGAGTAATGTGAATTGGTACCGGACAGCAATCGAGTTAAATTTAGTTGTAGCTTGCAAGACTGGACAACTTATCATAAAATGAGAATGTATTGAGGTGCTGGTTTTTTGAGGTCAGGGAACTAAGGGGATTTTCCCTAAAGTCTTGGGGGATTTGCAGGATATGGAAAGTAATATTGGAGCAGTTGAAAAAGCAGTAGCTAGAGCTGAAACCCTGAGCCGGTCAGTCGTGGAGGCTGCTCAGTCAGCTATAAGAGTATCCCAGGAGGCAATAGCCAGGGCTGAGGAGGCAGGTGAGTCAGCTCAGGAGTCTGCAGAGTCGGCGATTAAGGCATCTGAGGAAGCGGCGGCTAGAGTTGAAAGAATAAGCAAAGAGGCACAGGAGTCTGCAGAGTCAGCGATTAAGGCATCTCAGAAAGCGGTGTCTAAGGCTGATAAAATAAGCAAACAGGCTGAAGAGGCAGCTCAAGCATCATCAAAAACATTTGGGAAAGCGATAACCAAGGCTGAGGAAACAATCAAATCGACCACAGAAGCCGTTGAGGCTTTGACTAGGGCTTTTGAGGAAGCAGTGCGCAAGGCTGAGGAAACGGTTGAATCAGCTAGAGAAGCTGCTGAATCGTCAATAAGAGCCTCCCGGGGGGGGTTAAGTCGGACTGAAGAAGCAGGCAGAGTAGCCAAGGAGACTGCGGAGATAGCAGTCAGGGTATCTCAGGAAGCACTGGGCAAATCTGAGGATATAGCTAAGGAGGCTCAGGAATCTGCTGAGTCGGCGATGCGAGCATCTCAGAGAGCAGTGTCTCGTGCTGACAAGATAAGTAAGTGGACAGGTAAAGCAGCACAGGCGTCATCAAAAGCATTTGAGAAAGCGATAGGCACGGCTGAGCAGACAAGCAGGTGGGCTAGAGAGACTACCGAGGCGGTTATAAGCCGGACTGAGGAAACACGTAAAGAAGCCAAGGAGGCAGTTGAGGCGACGAAGAAAGTATCCCGGGAAGCAATTAACAAGGTTGAGGAAATAGATAGAGAGGTTCAGGAAACTGCTGAGGTGGCGACACGAATATCTTGGGAAACGATAGGCAGGGTTGAGGAAATAAGTAGAGAGGCTAAAGAAACTATTGCGGCAGCACTGAGCCGGGCTGAGGAAATAGGTGGAGAGGCTAGGGAGGCTGCTGAGGAAGCCCTGAGAGCATTTGAGGCGGTGTTGGGCAAGGTTGAGGGGGTGGAAAAGCCGGTGGAGAAGGCAGCCAAGCCGGCAGCAGCGCCTAAGAAAGCGGTGGCAAAGATTGGGGGAATAAGCAAAGGGGTCAGAGAGGCTGCTGAGGTATTAATAAGCCGGGCGGAACAAACCCGTAAGGAAGCCAAAGAAACTGTCACAGCAGAGCCAACGAGCAAAGAGGTCAAAGAGACTGCTGAAGCAAAGGTAGGTCAGGTTGAGGAAATAACAGCAAAAACTAGAGAGACGGCTAAGGCGGAGCCAGCCAAGACTGAGGAAGGACGTAAACGAGCCAGGGAGACTGTTGAGGCACGTCTGAAATTCCTGGCCAGAATGTATGCTACCGATAAAGAAAAACAAGTTGAAGAGGAGAGCGAAGAGGAGGGCGAAGAGGAGAGTGAGGAAGCTGAAAAAGCCAAACAAGCTGAAGTAGAGGAGAAGTCGGAGGAAACATAGGCAACCGGAGAAGTTAGCAATACTGCGGGAGGCAATCAAGGTATTAATATTTGTGGCTGAAGATGGTATAACCGATTGACTTTTCGTCAGGGATGCAATATACTACTTTTCCAGTTCATCATACTGAAATTCTAATTTAGTACCAGAGTAATTTTTAATATATCTAAGGTGAACATATAAAAAATTAAAAGGGGGGAATCCCAGATTAAAGGAGGTCTTTTCTAATGAATCAAAAGGAGCAAGCCCCAAAAATCCACGAGAAGGTAGGACAGCCAGTAGTAAAACCTCCTGAGGAGGTTCGGGAGGGGCTGACGGTAAAACCCCCCGAAGAGGCTCGGGAGAGGGTGGTAAGACCGCTTGATGAGGTTCTCGGGCAAGCCGAGAGAGCCTATTTAGCCTATATGGAGGCTCAAAAGGAAGTCGCCAGAGCCTATCGGGACAATGAACTGCAAGCCGAGAAAGTCTACCGGGATAATGAACAGAGAGCTAAGGCTGTTTGCGATGGCAATGTAAGGCAAGCCATAAAAGCTCGTGATGAGGTAATGGAACAGGCCTTGAAAGCTCGCGAGGAGGCAATAACCCAAGCTGAGACCGCCCACCGGAAGGCTCTGGAGCAAGCCGAAAGTGCCTTCAAGGATAGTGAGCAAAGAACCAGGAATACCTGTGATGAGAGCGTAAAGCAGGCTTTAAGAACTCGTGAACAATCTGTAGAGCAAGCCTGCAAAACCCGTGAAGCGAGTGTAGAGCAAGCCTGGAAGATTTATACCAAGGAAGCAACTTAAGAGAGAGTAAGACCGGGGAACTTGTGTTTTGTTCCCCGGCAGGTGTGGCAGTTAACTAAATTAGTGATGGTATATCTGTAAAGGTGTCTTCAATTCCTTTACGTTCGTATTCTATACCCTTCTTTTTGCTGATAGCGGAGATAAGCTCGATTGTTTTGCTGAAGTAGTCCATGACTTTCATTACCGCGCTGAACTCAGACAGGATTACAGTTACATTAAGCACTCCCTTTTCTCTGGGATAATCGCCAGTCCTTATTACCGCTTCTGGAGCAACACCTTTTAGATAGGTTCCGAGTTCCGTAATCTGGTTCATATCCATCTCTTCAGGCGGACCGGAGACGAGATACAGCCCTCGGTTCGCCTCGGCAGGGTTGCACTGGATTGATAACTCGCCTATGGCTTCTCTCATCGCTTGGACTCCCTTTTGGGTTTCAGCGGCTTTACCCCTGAAGTCGCGTTTCCTGTCAAAGGGATTTCTGCTTCTTGATGTTTGTGATTTACCAAAGCCAATCACGGTCCACCCGGATATGGTCTGTATTATGTCTCCGGCATCAAGTATCCGTGACCCGATGTATTGAGGTTTTTTCTCTTCGCCGGCACAGAGCAGGTTATAAAATGGCTCAACTATTAAGGCATTAATTTGAGATAGATTGTGCCTGAGTGAGAAATCTTTACTAATATACCTTTGATTATCAACCAGGAATACGGCATCAGCCACTAAGTAGGCGGATTTTAGGCATGTGGCTGAATTGTAAATAGTCCTGCCTTCTATTTCCTCTTCATGCTGGAAGGGGAGAACAATAAGATTATACACTGGTTTTTCCAGGTAGCGTTCTTTTAATCGCTGGGTTATGGTGGCGATTGCTCCAGAGCCAGTGCCGCCAGCAGCGCCAGCAATTACCAGTATAGCGTCTGTCTCAGCAAATCGCTCGGTGGTTCTGATGGCATCAATAACCTTGTCGCTATCTTCTCTGGCTATCTCGGCGCCCAGTTCATTTACTTTACCGACACCGTGACCGCTGGTCCGTTGACCTCCGATGAGGATTCGGTATCGGTAATCAGCCCTTATAGTGGCTAGACCGCTTAAATCAGCGATATCAGTATTAACGGCAAAGGCACCGGTAACTATCTCAATACTGCGCTGCATGCGTGCCCGTATCCCTAAGCGGGCGAACTCATCAGCAACTCTGCCGCCACATTGTCCCAGACCTATAACTGCTAATTTCATTTTCCTCGCGACTCCTAACCCCTTTGCTATTTTAAGAATACTTGTCGGTCAGTGTCAAGGATTGATATGGAGGGAAACCATCATCCGATGATGTGTCGGCTAGTCCAGGGTAGGTAGGTTCTTAGCGACCTCCTGCATTTGTCTGATTTTATCTTCTGACTCTTGGTATATATCCGCTTGCTTCTTAAATAAATCCTCGGCTTGACCGTATAGCTTCTCTATTCTATCCACTCTGGTCAGCTTGGAAACGATTAGAGTCGTAGATATTTCCCTGGCTCTTCGGGGGTAATCACCAATCCTTATTACCGATTTGGGAGATTCATCTTGCAGAAAGTCAGTAATTTCTTCCAGGTTAGTTAAAGTAATGAGATTTCCCGGAGCGGTAACTAAAAGCATAACCTTTCTGGCATCTGGCATCTCAATTCGTAAGCTCAGACTATTCTGAGCTTTCTGTAGAGCTGTGGCTAACAAGCTGCGTTGCTTGCGTGTTTTTCGGAAGTCCTCTTTTTTCCAGGGGTAAAAAGTGGAGAGATTGATTACTCCCCTCCCGATGGAGGAAAAACCCTCCAGTGATTCCTTAACATCTCCAGCATCTATCACTTTACTGCCGATGTATTTCTGCCTTTTCTCTTCTCCAGCACAACAAAGGTCATAAAAATTCCTGGCCATTTCCAGGTTTATTTCTCGGAAATTACGAGCGAGGCTGATGTCTGTTCTGCCAAACCGCTCATTATCCAGCAAAAGCACAGCGTCAGCGTATTGATTTACTGTCTTGAGGCAGGTGGCGGTGTTGGTTACGGCGTAAGAACTGTCTCCATTTTCCTCAAATTCAAATGGCAAGACTATTATGGAATATACCGGTTTTTCTATTCTCTCCTTGAGCTCCTTTATCACCCAGCCGACAGTCCCCGAACCAGTGCCTCCGCCCCCGCTGGCTATGACCAAGACCCCGTGAGCTTCATGGAATCTTCTGGACTTTAAGATTTTGTCAGTGACCACCGAATGGCTTTCTTTGATAATATGGGCAGCGGAGGCATTCACTTTGCCGATGCCATGACCCAGAGTCCTTATCGTCCCGAGCAGTATCCGGTGGTTGGCATCGTTGGAGATATGCTTAAAACTGCCTAAATCCGCCTCGTTAGTATTAACTGCCAGAACATCGGTGAAAATTTCAGTTCCACGGTTAAAAAACGATTTGGCGTAGTTATTAACAACACCGAACTGTTCAGCAATGTTACACCCGCATTGTCCCAGACCTACAACCGCTAGTTTCATCTGTGCCCCCGACTTCAGAGTGTCAGTATTTTAATTCCACCTACTGGGAATGTCAATCCATATTATAGATGGAGCCTACACTTTTGGCTATAATCCTTTATCAACAATATATGCAGCCAGGTCGCCCAGGCGGCAACTATAACCCCACTCATTGTCATACCAGGAAAGCACCTTGACCATATTGCCCCCTATAACCATAGTGCTGAGGGCATCGACTATAGAGCTGGCCGGATTTCCCTTAAAATCTATACTGACCAATGGTTCCTGGCAATACTCCAGGATACCGACTAAAGGTCCCTCAGCGGCGGTTTGGAACGCCTGATTGACCTGCTCTATGGTAACCTCTTGGTCTAAGTCAGCAACAAAATCGACAATGGAGACTGTGGAGGTCGGAATCCGGAAAGCCATGCCGTGGATTCTGCCTTTGAGTTCAGGGATAACCTGGGTTACCGCTTTAGCGGCACCGGTATGGGTGATGATGATGTTCATAGCTGCCGTTCGAGCTCGGCGCAGGTCTTTATGGAACATATCCAGAATTCTCTGGTCGTTGGTGTAAGCATGGATAGTGGACATTAGCCCTTTGCTTATGCCGAAGCTCTGGTGCAGTACCTTGACCACCGGGGCGATGCAGTTGGTGGTGCAGGAGGCGTTGGATATAACGTTATGCTTTTCAGGAATGTATTGGTCTTCGTTAACCCCGAGGACAACGGTTACATCTTCATTTTTGGCCGGGGCGGAAATAATCACCTTCTTAACACCACCATGCAGGTGAGCCGCCGCTTTGGTGCCATCGGTAAAGAGTCCGGTTGACTCTATCACTATGTCCACACCATAATCCTGCCACGGAATGCTACCCGGGTCGCGTTCTGAAAGCACTTTCACCTTTTTGCCGTCAACAAGAATTGTGTCATCGGTAGCTTCTACTTCGCCTGAATAGCGACCGTAGTTGCTGTCCCATTTCAGCAGGTGAGCATTGGTTTTAGCATCAGTGAGGTCATTGATGGCAACTACCTCCAGTTCATCACTGTGGTATTGCTTGATTCCCCTGAATGTTAGTCTACCCACCCGTCCAAAACCATTAATGCCGATTCTGGTTGTCATTGTTTAACCTCCCTTTTTAGATTATAGAATGCTTGCATCCCGGCGAATTTAGCCTTTTCCCCCAGTTCGTGTTCTATTTTAAGAAGACGGTTGTACTTGGCAGTGCGCTCAGAACGACTGGGGGCACCGGATTTAATCAGGCCGGTATTTTGCCCCACCGCCAGGTCGGCGATAGTAGTAT
>DATKVW010000080.1:0-5947 GCA_035529875.1 Dehalococcoidales bacterium
GGATAAATAGGTACAGGCTAGCCTACTCAAGCTCTTGTGGGTAGTATAGCATAGCCTAATTTATACTATCCCTTGAAGCTTCTCTAATCCCGATGGATTTGGGGGGCTTCCTTTTGCTTCTTAAAGGTGTCCGCCAGTAATATCACAAAAATATGGGTTCATTCCGCAGTGAGTGATGAACAACGTCAGGCCTTTATCCACGAGGCTTTTGCTGAAGTTAGAATTGAAGGGCGTAGATTAACTAAAGTCCTGCCTAAGCCGCAGTATGCCCCCTTATTTGCTTATAGCATCTGGATAAATGGTCCGACAAGAAGTGGTGGGTTTGGTCGGGGTGAGAGGATTTGAACCTCCGACCTCAGCGTCCCAAACGCTGCGCGCTAACCAAACTGCGCTACACCCCGCAACCACCCGCTTTTAACCTGCTTTAAGACTCCTGGCACGCTATCTTTGCCTGAAGCTTCTTATATTCCTCATTGACCCGGCTCTGAATCCTGCTTATAACCTCCGGTGACAAGTGCCTGAATCTTCCCTGCAATTTCAGATATTCCTCAACCGGGTGAAGCTTGGGTATATTAACGGTTAATTTATACTTGCCATTTTCCACTTCATACAGAGGGAATATCCCGGTCTCCACCGCCAGACGACCAACCTTAATAGTTATATTGGTAGGACATCTCCACCCCGTAGGGCAAACCGACAGGATATGAATGTAAGCCGGACCGGGAGTATTTGCTCCCTTCTCAACCTTTCTCATCAAATCAAAGGGATAGCTGGGGCAGGCAGTAGCCACATAGGGTATATTGTGAGCAGCGGCAATAGCTGGCATATCCTTTTTCCAGGTAACCTGCCCGATACTTACTTTGCCGGCTGGAGCCGTGGTAGTAGAGGCACCATAAGGTGTCGATGAAGACCTCTGAATTCCGGTATTCATATAGGCTTCATTATCAAAACAGATATAAAGGAAGTCATGCCACCTCTCCAGAGCTCCCGACAGTGCCTGCACCCCGATATCACTGGTGGCACCATCGCCCCCTATAGCTACTACCTTGATATCCTGTTTGGCGATTCTGCCTTTTCGTGTCAGGGTCTTTAGTCCTGCCTCCACCCCTGAGGCAACAGCTGCCGTATTTTCAAACAGGGTATGAAGCCAGGGAACCCGCCATGAGGTATAGGGAAGCGGAGTAGTGCACACTTCTATGCACCCGGTAGCATTAACGATTATTACATTTTTCCCCAGTGCTTTGGTAGCCAGCCTCACGGCTAAAGCCTCGCCGCAACCGGTACAAAAGTTATGTCCCTCAGCAAGGTACTCGTCTTTGGTTATAAGATTTTTGCCGAATTTTACGAATTGCTCCTCCATCATTCACCTCTAATACCAACTGTTTCAAATATCTGGGTTGTCCCCTCGCTCGCCATTTCCCTGCCTCTATCAATTACATACTCAAAATCCTTGACAGGCATATCCCTTCCCCCCAAGCCACCTATAAGGTTGACCACTCTGGGTTTTTTCTCCTGGTCATATAAAGCTGATTTAACTTCAGAGAATACCGGACCACCCGGTCCGCCGAAGGAGATACAGCGGTCAAAGACAACGAGAGTTTCTGCGTCCTTTACCGCTTGACGGAATTGGTCTAAGGGGAAGGGTCGGAAAAGACGCAAGCTTATCAGCCCCACCGCTTCCCCGTTATCCCTCTTTCTATCCACAGCAATCCTTGCTGTCTCACCGAAGCTGCCCATAGTCAACAGCAGTGTTTTAGCCCCCTCAGTTCTATATAACTCAACCGGTGAGTAATAACGACCAAATATCTCCCCAAACTCCTTCCAGCCCTGAAGTATTACCTCCATAGACTGCCTCAATGCCACCTCTTGAGCTATTTTCGTCTCAGCATATATATCAGGCGGACCAAAGGCTCCATGACTCATGGGTTTATCAGGATTTAAGGCAAAGGGATATTGGAACTTGGGAAGGAATCTATCTACCTCGCTTTGCTCCGGTAAAATTACTGGTTCGGTTACATGTGACAGGGTAAAACCGTCAAAATTGACCATCACCGGGAATAAAACCTTCGGGTCTTCCCCGACACGGAAGCCCCACAAAACCAAATCAAAGGCTTCTTGATTGTTCTCGGCAAATACCTGAATCCAGCCGCAGTCCCTGGTAGCCATAACATCGGAATGGTCTCCCCAAACGCTTAATGGCGCCGACAGGGCTCGATTACATACCGTCATAACCACGGGATACCTCATAGACGAAGCCACAAAGAGAACCTCATGCATAAGCTCCAGTCCCTGACCGGCGGTAGCCGTGAAGGTTCTTGCTCCCACTGCTGCCGACCCGAGGCAGGCGCTTAGCGCTGAATGCTCCGATTCAACAGGGATATAAGCCGCATCCAGCTCACCATTAGCCACCATCTCGGCGAGCCGTTCCGGAACATGCGTCTGAGGTGTTATCGGATAGGCGGCAACAACATCAACATCAGCCATCCTTGCTGCTTCAGCAGCAGCAAACGAGGCTTCCAGAGCTACCCTTTTGCTCATTTCTCCTCCTCCTCTATCATTTGTATCGCTCCCTTGGGACACATTTCGGCACAGATACCGCATCCTTTACAGTAGTAAAGGTCAGGTTCGTAGTAACCATCATCAACAACCTTTATAGCTGCATCGGGACAATAAAGCCAGCATAAACCACACTTATTACACTTTTCCCGGTCTACAACAGGTCTTTCTGTCCTCCAATCACCAGTCCTGCGCTCGCTGGCATTCCCAGGTTTCAGCAGTATATTACCCACTTCAAGGTCTCTCCAGGTTAATTTATCAGTCATTTCCTACTCCTTCACTACAATCTCTTGGTAAGCCCTTTTCATAGCCTCAATATTTCCCTCAGCGTTTCTACCGAAGCGCTCCTTAAGTTGTTCCACCAGAGAATCCATTTTGACCAGCTCGATAACTTTCAGCAGCGCACCTATCATCGCCGTATTGGTGATGGGTAGCTTTATTGTTTCTCTGGCAATTCTGGTAGCGTCAACTGTAGCTACGGGATGCTTGAAACCAAACTCAGACTTTAACGCATCAGGCGATTTTTGGGAATTAACGATGATTGTACCACCATCCTTAAGTCCTGCGCTGACATCGGTGGTACGAAGTAACCCGGGCTCAATAACCACTACTACATCGGGTTCGTAGATATTGGTCCTGACTCTAATAACTTCATCACTTACCCTGAGAAAAGCGAGAACCGGTGCCCCTCTCCTCTCCGGGCCAAAGCTGGGAAATGACTGGGCATACTTGCCTTCATTTATAGCTGCCCGAGCCACCAACTCAGCTGCAGTCACCGCACCCTGACCACCACGACCATGCCATCTAACCTCAATAAGTTGTGTTGCCACCATAGCCTCCTATCTATCCAGACAGCGCCCCTGGGGCGACTTGAACGCCCGCACCCAGCTCCGGAGGCTGGTGCTCTATCCAACTGAGCTACAGGGGCTCATTTCTATGATAATCCAAAACCAAGGATAGGGCAACCACCTACCATAGATACGCGATTGCCAGTGTTGCCACTGTTGCCACCACCATTGGCACCACGCCGCCCCATATACCAATCTTCATCCAATAACGCAGGGTCATGTGAATTCCCTTCCTATCCTCCAGTACCCCTAGAGATACAATATTGGCAGTAGAACCCACCATGGTCATATTGCCACCATAGCAGGCACCAAAAAGGAGCGCCCACCACAGGATGTCGGTGCCCAGTTGTTCGGCAAGATTCTGCATAATAGGAACAAAGGTCGCTACCACCAGCACATTATCCATAACCGCGGAGAGGATACCGGAAACCCACAATACCAACGGAATCAGGATAAGAAGGTTTCCTTCGCCAAGACCCATCAGGTAATCAGACGCCATATCAGTCAGGCCAACATACTTCAGACAACCGGCTTTGGCAAATAAGAACATGAAGAACATCAGTGTCCACCAGTCAACATCCCTCATTATAAGCTCCCGGGCTATAGCCCGCTTCCACAGCATCACTATCCCCGCCCCACAGATGGAAATGGCTACCAACAATGTATTATGTTCCAGCCCAAGGGCAAGCTCCATTCGGTAATGGAGAGCCAGACCTAAAATAACTAAAATAAATATGACGGCGCTACCCCTGAAAAATCTTACATCCTCAACCTTAGCCCACTGGTCCAGGAAACCTTCTTCAGACTCTTTTGACTTAATCGCAGCCCTTTCTCCAAGGAGACGGAGGTCACCTCTTTGCCATATCAAAACTATTATTATGAGGCTGATTAGTGAAATCACTCCCACTGGTAAGGCTGTCTGTATGAAATCCTCAAAGGTTAGCCCTGACCTCAGCGCAATCATAATGCCTATCGGATTGCCTAACACTGTCCAGGAGCTACCGATGTTGGTAGCTAAAACAACAGATATAATGTAATTTACCGGCTTAACTTCAAAATAATCACAGAGGTCAAGCACTAAGGCACTCATGAAAAGTATTGAGGTTACCTCATCCACCAAAGCCGCCATAACGCTGGCCATAATCAGGAGAATAGTCATCAATAGTCGCGGGCGAAATCCGGAGAGCTTTAACGCCTTGGCCAATAGCCATCGGAAGAATCCAGAGCGCCGCAGCAATCCTACAATCACCATCATCCCAATTAAAAATAGGATGACATCCAGAGCCATAAATTCTATGGTGTGGCTCAGGTCTATGGTTCTGGTGACTAACAGCAGCACTATGCCAATAAAGGCAATAGCTACTCTAAACCGCCAGAACATGAGGGTGCCGAGAACCAGGGCAAGAAAAATGGTAATAGCCAGAGTTTGCGTCATATTGTGTAATAAGAAATAAAAGCCGACACCGATAGCGGCATTTAGTGCCAAATAGATGGCAAACTCTTTTGGCGTCCCAACTGGTCCGCCGCCTTCAAACTCCTTGACTTCAAAATCTTCTGCCACTTAATCACCCACCTTCCTTACAGGTACTGCCATTTAGTCGTCCCCCTTCCTTGTAAGAGTAATTATGTAAATGGTAAATACCAAATCATTTATCTTACCCCACAAGAGAAAGCCGTGTCAACCGCAAGCCCACCTTAAAATTATGCTGAAGTGAATAAAGCGCAGACTCTAAAAATACAGAGCACGATTTACGAAAAACCACCAAATCAGGCATATTTGAGGTCCCTAAAGAGCACAAAACGCTGTTAGTATACTATACTGGGAACAAAGTGGCAATATTATAGTGTAGCCTATTTACCTCACCCCTTTCTTTGTTGAAATCCTGAATCCTAATCTCCAAATTCTAAACCCTAAATTCAAAACTTAGCAGCGTCTTGGTTTCTTAGGCTTTAGTCATTAGCGCTTTGCATTTGTTTAGAGCTTCGTGCTTTGAATTTTGGTTTTAATTATTGGCTTTGCCCCTTTAGATATTGGTTAGCAAACAATGCTTAAATATGTGGTATAATAAAATGTTGTCAGGAGAGGTGTCCGAGTGGCTCATGGTGCCGCTCTCGAAATTTGCCTCTAGTCATCCCCTGAGTGTTTTCACGCTCAAATTCATGTTGCCATGTCGTTGGCAATTTGCTATTTTGTGCGTAAACTACCGTGTCATATTTCTCCATTTGTTTTCATGCGTTAGCAAACGGTTAGCAAAAATAATATAGGGACCTTCCGAAATGCTTGTTTTTGTATTAGGAATCGTTGCTATGAAGTGGGCCTATTCATAGCGATGCCACCTAATTCTCTCATTCGTGGTGTTCTATAAGCTTGCCAAAGAGCTATACCATAGAACAATATGTTAAAGAACCCAGACGCTTCAGTGAAATAGAGACCATACATTCTTAAGAAATCACTTAATGTTAGGTTACCATATCTATTCCCAAATTCTTCGATGAAGTAATGATTTAATATCAGATATTCACTGAAGATGATAGCTACGATA
>DATKVW010000081.1:0-6635 GCA_035529875.1 Dehalococcoidales bacterium
CCGATAGCTGCTTCCAGCAGACTTGAGGAATAAGCCATTTTGGCTACTTCCAGTGCCTCTTTTCCAATTAGTGTCCCCGCCGCTTTCACCGGAACAACATACTGATGGTTTGTGTAGTCGTGAGGTGTTGCTGCCAGTCCACAGTTGTGTGTCAGTACCGCAGTCTGAAAGGGTCCCTGGCGTACATCCTTCACTATCCTGTTTTGGCTTAGCGTGGCGATTAAATCATCAAAAATTTTCATTTCTTACCGTCAAACTTTAATGAACTTAAGTCCACTAAAGGGGCAATTGTGGGCATATGCTCATAATTATAATAGCACTTTAATAGTATACTGTCAAGGGTGCCGGTGTTAGTATGGTAATTGATTTGAAACAGAAAGCGGTCGTTCTAATCACTAAAGATAATGTAGCTATGGGCTTTTTAAAAAGCTATTCACCGCTGTTGCCTACTTCTTGCCCTTGGTATATGATGAAGTGAGCAAAGAGCACCATTTTGTGGGAGGACTGTATGTGGCTTCAAACCAGGATGTTTTTATTACTCATAGTTCTATTTGGTATCCTCTACGGGGTGATAACCGGAATTGGCACCTGGATGGGGGCGGGAAGTGCTGTGTTCTATATTGGTTTAGCCCTGGTCATTCTTGGTATCCAGTATCTGGTGGGTCCGGCTATAGTCAGCAGGACGATGAAGATAAAGTGGGTTTCGGAGAAGGAGGAACCAGAGCTGCACCGAATGGTGGCTGAACTTGCCGGGAATGTCAATCTGCCCAAGCCTAGAGTAGGCATTTCCCAGCTAAACATACCCAATGCATTTGCTTTCGGCAGGACAAAACGGGATGGGCGAGTTTGCGTTACCCGGGGTATCCTCAAGCTGCTGAGCAAAGACGAGTTGAGAGCTGTTCTCGGGCACGAGTTATCTCATATCAAACACCGGGATATGGCTATCATCACCTTTTTGTCGGCTATCCCGCTGATATTGTACTGGATTGCCTGGACTACGATGTGGAGTGGGATGCTGGGTGGTCGCCGGCAGGGGGGTGGTTATGCGGCGCTAATCGGACTGGGTGCCTTTCTCCTCTACTTCATTACCAATCTCCTGGTGCTCTACGGCTCCAGAATACGGGAATACTATGCCGACCTGGGGAGTGTTCAGTTGGGGAATATGCCGCATCACCTGGCTTCGGCGCTGTATAAGCTGGTCTATGGTAACGCCCGTTTGCGGGGCAGCGAGGAAATGAAGCGAGTTGAAGGAGTCAAAGCCTTCTTCCTCAACGACCCCTCTCGAGCCTGGAATGAGATAAGAGAGCTATCCCAGATTGACCGTGATATGAGCGGCACCATTGACTATGATGAGCTTATGGCACTGCGCCAGAAAGAAGTGAGGTTGGGTAGGGCGGATAAATTGATGGAGCTTTTTACCACTCACCCCAATATGCTCAAAAGGATAAAGCACCTGTCCACTCTTACCGTTTGATACAAATAAAGCAGCCAATATAAAGGAACTGGTAAATCCTTGTCGTCAGTAAGTTTAGCTTTTACCGTTATTGCCTGGCATTAATCCACAGGTGGACTGATTCTTGAGGAGAGGGCTTATCTCCCTCATATAGTGAGAACTCTACCTTCTGGTTGCTTCCCGTCTTGGTTGGAGTGAAACTTACCTCTCCCTCCCATTTTCCTTCGTGCTCCAGGACTACCGGTCCCGCTTGGCTGCTTTCCACCCCATCAATAGTCACTACTACCCGGTAGCTTACTGTCTGTTGCTCCTGGTTGACAATACCCAGTGTTACCTTTCCCTCTTCACCCACCTTTAGCTCCGTGGGATAGCTGGCTGCTTTGCCTTCTTGTCCCAGAACGTAAAGCTCGGTAAACCTCTCCCCTATCTTGGGAGTGACGGCAGTATAGACCAGAGTACCTACCGCCCCCACTATCGCCACGGTGAGAATAACAGACAGAGCCTTGTCCAGGGTACTTTGTCCCTGCCAGGCGAAGCTCAAGTCGAAGGAGGTGCTAAATCTTTCCTCCTCAGCTAATCTACGCAGCCGATACCAGGCTACTATTGATGCGATGAAGATGAAAATGGCGATGGAAGCAAGACCGGAATATACCGTTATTCCCCAGGGAGTGTAGTTGAGTGATAATCCGAGAAATGCCACTACAGCAATACTGGTGCCAAAACTCAGTGCTACCCGTTCTACGCCACCAATGTCACCCTTTTTGGGGAACAGAACAGTTATTAATGCATACCCCGGCAGGAAGAGCATAAAGGGTAGACCGAGGATAATCCGGGCAGCATTGGAGGGAACAAGGATAATGATAGGGATTAAGACGATGACCAGCAGATTCATGGGCAGCAGCCCATTGCCTACACTGAATTTCAATGAGCGTACCTCTGCTTACCTTGACTCACGCTTGTAGTATAATCAACCTAACTCATAAAGGCAAGGTAAAGAAGTTTACTAGCAATGCCGGGATTATTATGCTTACTGCTTTCGTCCTGTTTACAATCCGTCGGCTAGAGGAATGAACCAGGGTTGAGGTAATCTAGCCGTCTCAAACAGTTTTAGCACTAAAGAAATAGCCGTTAGCCGGGTGCGGAGCTTGAGGGTTAGTAATGCTTTTAAGGGGCTGAGCTTGCCGCAGACAATCTGCAGCAGCACCCTGGAGGGCAGGGCTACATTTATTGCTCCTTTAACCAGGGTGTCTCGCTGAATGGTCTCAACCCCTTTGGAAGTTATCTTAACTTCAATTATCTCCTTGTCCACCTGAAAAACTATACTTCTCCCGGCAAAGGAATTCCTTATACGTGGGGTGTCTAACAATGCTTTAAGAAAGGGCAGGGGAGCCTCCAATCTTACCGTCATTACCCCGGTCTGGAGCATCAGCCAGTTTTTAAAGACTTTCCTGGTGTCAAATGGTGGTGCCATCAGTATCATATCCACATCTCTTTGGGTGCAATAATCTACTGCAGTCTTAACCAGGCCCGGTAATGTCTGAGTATCCTGTGCTTGAAGCTCGATAATGCTTCCCTGGGTTAGTTCCTCTTCAACGGTTATGGAAACCATCGCTACCCCGACGACTTTACCATTCTTTACTGCGACAAAGACATTGCCCTCAGCCGAAGCCTTATTTATAAAGTAGCTGACGAAGTCTTTGTCCCGGGCAAAACGTGGTGTTTCTGCCGGACAGCGTTCGTACAGCTTGAGTATTGCCGGCAGGTCTGCCTTGTTATATTCTCTTATTACCAGTTCAGAGCGAGGCAAGGACTTTTAACCCCCTGATACCAAGTTTAGCTAAAGCACCGGGTGCATTGGTTCTAACTCTCGCCTTCCCGGTGATGAGTAGCCGGATTAGACTACCAATTCTCTGCCACCTCCCCCAGCTGCGGAAATTGACCAGCAAGGGAAGGGCGTCTTTATTTATGATTACCTCAACTATCTTCCCCGAGTCTTCCCGCTTGGCGCCAGCCAGCTCGGCTAAGGATAGCCTGATATTTCCCATAGTTAAATATAGCTCCTTGGATTCGGCCAGTGCCTCCCGCAGCTTCCCCTTTCGGTGTATTAAATGAAGCAGTCCTGCTTTCATTACCTTTTCCGGTTTTATTATCTGGGCGTAAACCGGGGGTTGCCGTATCTCAATGAAACCGCTCCTTATATTGCGTTTATACGATGCGGAACCTTTCAGATGCCAGGCAAATGCCATACCGGCGCCCCTCGTCTTCGCCATTTGCAGGGCGGTATCGTGCAGTTCGCGGTCAAGCCCGGAACCACGATGATGAGGATGTATGGCGGTGTCTCCTGAGGAAACGGTGACAACGCTGGATTCTCTGCTGAGTGCCAGGTTTCTGAAGTGGAGACCCCGGTGCCCAATAATTTCACCCTTATCTTCTATAATTACTATGTCATTGTCGTTGAAATTGGGATATTCAGGATATAATCTCTGCCATTTATCTCGCTTTCCCCAGAACCCATAGCAGAGGTTTAGGAAATTGACGATGTTTGCTTCCTCGCCGGATTTATAAGACCTTAAAGTGAAATTTTTCATTAGTGTTTTATTGCTGGTCATTTTAGATATACCGTTAACTTTAATTACCTCAATCCATTATCTCAGAGCCATAGTTCACCGGTCAAAAGAGAAGGCTTCTCTTACTGAGGTGAACCGGAAATCCTTAAGCAGTTTACTCAGCTTCTCTTCTGTTTTAGACAGGCGGTAGTAGTGATACCATCTCACCGAGCTTAGCCTCGGCTGACTCGGGTCAAGCTCCCAGGGATGCAGATAACACAATGCCGGGTGACCGGAGCTATTTATTTTCTTTATGGCATGCCGTATGAACCAGTAGGGGAAGAAGCGGAGGTAAAATCCTCCGGCAACGGGTATGTTTCTGTTTATTATAGGGAGGTGATATGAAGATGGAGGGATTTCCCAGAAGTCGCCTTCAGGAAAATCACGGGTAATATCCGACGAGTGGATGTGGTAAGGGAAGCGGGGGGCATGGGGGGCACCGTAGAGATGGGTCCTTACCGGGAAAATGCTGGAATCGTATCTTAAGCCTTTCTCTTTGAGGATATCTATTGCCCAGGCACTTTCCGCATCGATGGTGAACATCGGGGCTCGGTAGCCGATTACCTTTTCCTGGGCAATTTCTTCTAAGGTCTCAATAGACCGGGACAGGTCATCGCTAAACTCGGCTGGTGACTGTCTGGTTACCGCTCTATGCCAGTAGCCATGGGTGGCAATTTCGTGGTTCTGTGATTTGATAGCCTCTACAAGCTCAGGATGCCGCTGGGCAATATAGCCCAGGATAAAAAAGGTTGCCCCGGCGCCAGCTTTAGCCAGCATCGCTAACAGTTTATGGGTGCTGGCAACGACCCTGCTTTCCTGCGAGTCCCAGAGAGCGGGGTCAACATCGGTGAACCATTCCTCAATATCAATGGTAAGGATATTGGTTACTGAAGTGTCCATAATGGTTTCAACTGCTCATTTTGTTATGTGGTAAAGACAGGTACTATGTTTATTATTCCTGTCTGAGATTGCTCCAGAGCTTCTGTAAAAGTAGCTTTGATGTTCTTAAACCGTCCTCAATGATAGAAAGGCGGGAAGATTTACTGTCCCAGTTACAGCTTATGGGGACTTCAGCCATAGTGAGTTTATGCTTTGCCGCCTCATATATCATCTCGGTTTCTATTTGAAACTCGTTGGAAACAAGCCCCAGTCTGTACCAGGCATCCCTGTTTAGCGCCCGAAAGCCGCTGGTGCAGTCGGTTATCCATTTTAACCGACCGGTTATTAACCGATAGTCTCTGGTTTGTTGTTTAGCAATCTTGGTGGTTGGCGCCGGGAAGAAAGAAATTATAACCGAGATAATAAACGAAGCCAGATTGTTGCTGAGCCTGCGTAGAGGAGGTGGGCGGGATACCTTTGATTCTAATAGAGCCCTTGAACCGATGACGAGGTCGGCTTGGTTTTGAATTATGGGAGCAATTACCCTGGGTATGTCCTGTGGGTCATGGGCTCCGTCACTATCAAGGAAGACGATTATATCCCCCTTGGCTCTTTTAACGCCGGTTTTCATAGCAGCGCCCTTTCCCTGGCTATTTTGGTGCGAAACCACTATAGCCTGACTGTCCCGGGCAATCTCAGCGGTTTTATCTTTTGACCCGTCATCAACGGTGATTATCTCGTGATTATACGCTGAGAGGCTCTGTCTAACCCCGGTAATGATGCTGCCAATGAAGCTAGCTTCATCTCTCGCTGGAATGATTACACTTACCGAACGGGATGGGGAATCTGAAGCTTGTTTTCGTGAACCTCGCATAGCACCTAGAATATAAACTATAGCCTGCTCGGAGTCAACAGAAGCGGTTTCTGCCACAAAAAGCGTCATACTTTTAATGTTATTTTTGTTAGCTTTGATAATGGCGCATTTCGCCGATATTCCATAGTTTTCAGCGTATGGGCATCTCTGCGTTTGTTAGGTGAAAAAAACCGCTGTTTTCTGGCTTACAATTACCCAGAATGTCCTGCCGCCAGTTCGGGATTTTATTTGACAAGTGGCGAAGAGCCATTTAGAATAACGGCGTTGTTGACTCAAATTTCACCGGCTAGCCGGTAGGCTGGCTTAGTTGAAATAGAGAGAAAGGAGGATTTTATATAGGTGAGTGTGCAATATATATGAGAGGATTACCATGTTCTTTTTTTAGAACAGTGCCTTTGATAAAACCCCTGGTATCCGCAAACCCCTTCCACTACTCCTGAAATCTCCAGTTAGTCTTATTTACCCTGTTTATTTATCCCCCTCTGATTTCCTCAGTTAAGTTTTCTCAGATTCTTAGGACTTAGAATATCCAAAAAATGGTTATTTTACAGGGAAAAACTATGTTGTATAAGGAGGTAAAATAGTGATTACAAAAAAGAAAACGGGTATAAAGCTTTCAATGATTGCTCTTGGTGCTTTACTTACCCTGCTGCCGTTCGCTGGTTGTGTGGCTGAGGAAGGAAAGAAGACCATCCGCTTCGCTGAGTGCGGCTGGGATACTTTTGGGACAGCCGTTCATGTTGCCGCTTTTGTTGCGGAGCACGGCTATGGCTATCCGACAGAACTTATCCCTACTGACACCGTTCCCGGGGTAATCGGAATA